>CAMFHT010000419.1 GCA_945952245.1 uncultured Rhizobium sp.
CACCAGGACTTCGTCGATGCCGGCGCCGATATCATCCTCACCAACTCCTTCGGCGGCACGCGCCATCGGCTCAAGCTGCACCATGCCGCAGACCGGGTCTTCGCGCTGAACAAGCGCGCGGCGGAAATCGCACGCGACGTCGCCGACAAGGCACCGCGCAAGGTCATCGTCGCCGGTTCCGTCGGCCCGACCGGCGAACTGTTGATGCCGCTCGGCGCGCTGACCTACGAGGATGCCGTGGACGCGTTCAAGGAGCAGATCGAGGGCCTGAAGGCCGGTGGCGCCGATGTCGCCTGGATCGAAACCATGTCTTCCGCCGAGGAAATCAAGGCGGCGGCGGAAGCAGCCACAAAGGTCGGCCTGCCCTTCGTCTATACCGGCTCGTTCGATACCGCCGGCAAGACCATGATGGGCCTGCACCCTAAGGATATCCTGAAGCCCGCCGGGGATGTCGGCGAAGGTCCGGTCGCAATCGGTGCGAACTGCGGCGTCGGCGCCTCCGATATCCTCTCGACCCTCATCGACATGAAGGCCGCCAATCCGGATGCGATCATCGTCGTCAAGGGCAATTGCGGCATCCCGGAATTCCGCGGCTCGGAGATCCACTATTCCGGCACGCCGGAACTGATGGCCGAATATGCGCGGCTTGCCCGCGATGCGGGAGCCCGCATCATCGGCGGCTGCTGCGGCACGAGCTGCGAGCACCTTGCCGCCATGCGCCAGGCGCTGGACAGCTACACGCCCGGCCCGAAGCCGACGCTGGACGTTATCGTCGAGAAGATCGGCCCCTTCCGCAACAAGACCGCCGGCGAAGGCTCCGACGCCCCTGCCCGTGAACGGCGCGGCCGCCGCGGCTGATCCCGGCGACGATCGACAGAAGAGGCCTGCGGGCCTCTTTTTCATTTCGACGAGAATTCAGCCCTGCATGGTGGACTGGAAGAAGGCGGCATAGGCATCCTTCAGCCCGGGCTTCAAGTCGTCCAGCATGACCAGCCCGAGCTGGAAGCGGGCAAAGGCATCCGTTTCGGGAAGAGCAAGCTCCACCAGATAGCGCAGGCGCTGCGGATATTTTTCCGGCTCCCTCGTGACCTGGTTGAGGAAGCCGTTCATGACGTCGCCGGCCGTAACGCTGATCGCGTTCAGCGCATCCTCTCTTGTGAGAGGGGTTCCGGGGCGCGCCACGAAGATGAAGAGGTCCACCGCCATCAGCAGCGGCTGGTAGAGATCCGTATGCTCAGGCAGACCGGCTGCCGCAAAGATCTCGCGGTTGCGCGCCTTCGTCAGCTCTATGGAAGCCCACTGATCGGCGTTGTAGGCATAGATCAGCCCGGGATCATAGGCCATGCGGCCATAGGAGAAGAGCGCGAGCGAGAACGCCCAGTCGATGAAGTTCGCCCGGATCGGATGACGCTCCACAAAGAGCTTCAGCAGGTCCCGGTAAACGTCCCGCCGGAAGATGCTGTAGAAGGCGCTGTTGTCGCCGCCGGATTTCTGGCTGAACTCGCGGATGCGCCCCGTCGGGGTCAGCTCCTCGATGCCGAAATCCTTGCGGCGCACGACGCCGTGGCCCGTGACGTGAACCTCCGTCAGCGGACGCACACCCATGAAATCGGCGGGCAAGGTTGCCAGATCCACTGGGATGATCGAGGGATCGACGCGAAGCCCGTCATCATCACCCAGAACGAGGATAAACGGCGTGGTGGCGACCGTCACCGCCTCCAGGAAGTTATGAAAAGCCGATGGCGCTTCGGAGAGATGATAGACGATCCGCGGTGAGCGGTTCTCCCAATAGGCCCGCTTTGCGGCATCGCCGGAATTGTCGGAGAGCACCAGAACGGCATCCCGTGCCTCGGCGACAGCCAGCGCTTCCAATATGGCCCGGCGGGACGCCTCCAGATTGCGCTTCGTCGGCATGCAGATGGAGAGAAGCGGCATGGTGGCTCCAGATGAGGGCTGCAGGATGCGAGGAACGGCCCGGCCGCTCGAATCGGCCTGTCTGACTGCCAGCTTTCTGTGCAGGGGCGGCACGTGTCAATCGCGGACGACGTGCCGGCACAAGCCTCGGTCCCGCTACGCTTATTAGGTCTTTTGCCGGAAGCGGCGGCGACTCGAAGGGTCGAGGCCGGCCGCCCGCTTTAGCGTCACGAGGTGATTTCAGACCATGTCCGGCGATATCAAGCAGATACTGGATCTCTACAAGTCCGGAAATTACGCACTCGTCATCAGCAGGCTCGGGCCCATCGCCAGCAAGATGAAGAAGGTCGATCCACCGATTGCCCTCATACTCGCACAGTCCTGCGTACGGCTCGACCAGTTCACGCAGGCTGCCCATTGGTATGAAAAGGCGTGCGTGCCTGACCTGCCGAACCGGGCGCAGGTGCAGCTGCTCATGGCCAACATCTACACCCGGATCAAGAACTGGGACCGCGCGCTGGAAGTGACCCGCGACATCCTGAAATCCGAGCCCCGCAATTACGAGGCGCTGGCGCTCTACCGCGTCTGCCTTCGCACCCTGCTTGCCTTCGAGGAAATGGAAAAGAGCGATGCGGACGTGCGCGCCCGGATGCTCGCCAACGAGCCTGGCATCTTCGGCATGGAAAAGCCGCTCGATCACCTCTTCTGGTCTGCCGACGAGGCGCTCGCCAGCCGCCTTACCTTCATGGATGGCGGCAAGCCGTTTACGGCGGAGAGCCGCGCGGCGCGGCGTGCGCGTCCGCACGAATGGGCCGATCGCATCCGCATCGTCTACCTCTCCAACGATCTCAGCGACCGCCACGCCACCATGCGTCTTCTGCAAGGCGTGCTGCCGCTGCATGACCGCACGCGGTTCGACGTGTTCACGCTCTGCTATACGGAGAAGGGCCTGATCGAGATCGACGAGGGCCTGCGCCGCACGCTGCCTTCGCTGGTCGACATCAAGGCCAAGACGGATGCGGAAGTGGTGACCCTGCTCCGCGACTCGAAGATCGACATCCTCGTGGATCTCAAGGGGCACACCAAGGACCCCCGCCTCGATATCGTCAACATGGGCTCGACGCCGATCCAGGTGTCGTGGCTCGGCTTCCCCGGCATCCCCACCGGCATCGATGTCGATTACATGATCGGCGATGCCGTGGTGACGCCCGATTCGAGCGCGCCCTACTGGGACGCCAAATTCTGCCGGCTGCCGGAGAGCTATCAGCCGAACGACGACCGCCAC
>CAMFHT010000420.1 GCA_945952245.1 uncultured Rhizobium sp.
CGATCTCTTTACCGTCAACTTTCAGCTTTGCCATTGTCTCAACTTCAGTCCTGTTTGCCTGATGCCGCCAAGCCTGGCCGCAATCCCTGGATCGAATTTCGCACGCGTCTGACCCCGTGGGGGCAGCCGGTCCGGCACTCGCATTTCATGTTTCCTTGAACCGTCCCGATCCAAGTCTTGCGCGGCCTCGAAGAAAATCTCCTGCCACGCCACCCTCAATTCCCTCGCGGACGCCCTCCGGCGTCCTCTGTCAAACCAGCGCCTTCGCGGCCTCGATCCACCCGTCCCGGGCGATCCGGCCATCGAGGCCGAGGTCGCGGTCGAGCGCTTCTGCCTGCCCGTTCGTCAGCGCGGCAATGTCACCGAGCGTCGCGAACCCCCGCGCCTTCAGCATCTTTTCCAGCTTCGGCCCGATGCCGGCGATCCGCTTCAGGTCCGCCGTATTGTCAGCCTTGACGACGGCAGATGCCTTGGCCGGCGCTTCCTGCTTCGCGGGAGCCTTGGCCTTTGCCGGCTTCGCGGCCTTCCCCTTCACGGACCGGGCCTTGACCGTCTTCGTCTCGGCAACCGGTTCTTCCGCCACGGCCGCTTCCGCAGGCTCGGCAATCACCAGAACCGGCTTCTTCCGCTGCATCGGCAGGATGGTTGCCCCCTCCCCCGCAGCGGCTTCGGCCTTGTTTTCCATCGCAACGGGCGGGAGCCCCGCATCCACGGAAGCCCGGTCGAGTTCCGTCACGCCCAGCGCATCCGCCAGCATGCGGTTCGATTCCATGGCCCCCTTCAGGAAGCCGAGATAGGCACCGGCCATCTGGTTCGCGAAGCCGAAGCCGATGGCCGCCGCCGCAGCAAAGGCGCCAGCGGACGGCGCTAAGAGCGGTGGCAGCATGACCGGCGGCACGGCAGAGAGGATCGCCTCTTCGAGGGCATCGCCCGCCGAAGCCGTCCTCATTCCGCGCTCTGCCGGTTCAGCAGCCATGTTACTCCGCAGCCTCCATGACGACGCCGTGCGCCACGGCATTGCGCGTATACTGGTCGATGCGCGCTTCCATGACCGGGCGGAAATGCTTGATCAAGCCCTGGATCGGCCATGCGGCCGCGTCACCCAGTGCGCAGATCGTGTGGCCTTCCACCTGCTTGGTCACCTGGAACAGCATGTCGATTTCGCGCTTCTGGGCATTGCCCTTCACCATGCGATCCATCACGCGCATCATCCAGCCCGTGCCTTCGCGGCAGGGCGTGCACTGGCCGCAGCTCTCGTGCTTGTAGAAGGCCGAGAGGCGCCAGATGGCCTTCACGATATCCGTAGACTTGTCCATGACGATGACAGCCGCGGTGCCGAGGCCGGAACCGAGCTCGCGCAGGCCGTCATAATCCATGATGGCATTGCGAATCTGCTCGCCGGGCACGCAGGGAACGGAGGATCCGCCGGGGATGACCGCCAGCAGGTTGTCCCAGCCGCCGCGAATGCCGCCGCAGTGCTTCTCGATCAGCTCCTCGAAGCTGATGGACATGGATTCTTCCACCGTGCAGGGGCGGTTGACGTGGCCCGAGATGGAGAAGAGCTTGGTGCCGGTGTTGTTCGCACGGCCGAAGCTCGCATACCAGGCCGCGCCGCGGCGCAGGATGGTGGGCGTGACGGCGATCGATTCGACGTTGTTGACGGTCGTCGGGCAGCCATAGAGACCCATATTCGCCGGGAACGGCGGCTTCAGGCGCGGCTGGCCCTTCTTGCCTTCCAGGCTTTCGAGCAGCGCAGTTTCCTCGCCGCAGATATAGGCGCCGGCGCCGTGGTGAACCACGATGTCGATGTCATAGCCGAGCTTGTTGTTCTTGCCGAGAAGGCCAGCGTCGTAGCACTCGTCGATCGCGGCCTGCAGGGCTTCGCGTTCGCGCATGAACTCGCCGCGGACATAGATGTAGGCATGGTGCGCGCCCATGGCGAAGGAGGCGATGACGCAGCCCTCGATCAGCGTATGCGGATCATGCCGCATGATCTCGCGGTCCTTGCAGGTACCGGGCTCCGATTCGTCGGCATTGACGACGAGGTAGTGCGGACGGCCGTCGCTTTCCTTCGGCATGAAGGACCACTTCAGGCCGGTCGGGAAGCCGGCGCCGCCGCGGCCGCGCAGGCCGGAATTCTTGACTTCGTTGATGATCCAGTCGCGGCCCATTTCGAGCAGCTGCTTGGTGCCATCCCAATGACCACGCGCCATGGCGCCCTTCAGAGACTTGTCCTTGAGGCCATAGATGTTGGTAAAGATGCGATCCTGATCTTTTAACATGCTCTAACCCTTACTCCGACTTCTCGTCTTCGGACTTCTTCTTGCGGGTCGCCTTCGGCTTGTCGGCCACGGGCGCTTCGTCGCTTGCCGGCAGTTCCTCGGTCGACTTCGTCTTGCGGGCGCGCTTGACCGGCTCGCCACCCTCGACGGCGGTCTTGCCATCGGCAGGCGTCTTCAGCGACGGCTCGAGCTCGATCGCATCTGAAGACGGCTTGCCGGCATTGCCGGGCGGCGTGGTGACGGCGGGTGTTGCCGGGGCACGGTTGCCGAACTTCTCCGCCAGCGCATCCTGGACCGGCGGCTTGCCCATGTCCTCGGTCAGCGAGGTCAGGCCACCCTGCGGTGCCGAATAGATGCGGTCGTTCTGCGGACCGGGCTTGATGTCGGCGCCGCGGCCTGCCTCGAAACGGTCGATGATGTGCTCGAGCTGCGTCGGCGTCAGGTCTTCATAGGTGTCCTTGAAGATCGTGACCATCGGCGCATTGACGCATGCACCGGCGCACTCGACCTCTTCCCAGGACAGCGTACCATCGGCATTGGTGTGGAAGGCTTCCGGATGGATCTTCGACTTGCAGACCCGGATGAGGTCTTCCGCGCCGCGCAGCATGCACGGCGTCGTGCCGCAGACCTGCACGTGGGCGCGGGTGCCGACCGGCTTCAGCTGGAACTGGGTGTAGAAGGTGGCCACTTCAAGCACGCGGATATAGGCCATGCCGAGCATGTCGGCGATGGTTTCGATGGCGGCGCGGGTGACCCAGCCGTCCTGCTCCTGGGCGCGCATCAGAAGCGGGATGACCGCCGATTGCTCACGTCCTTCCGGATATTTCTTGATCGTGGCCTGTGCCCAGGCGGCATTCTCCGCGTTGAACGCGAAGCTCGCGGGCTGGAACTGGTCTTCGGCTAGTCGAC
>CAMFHT010000421.1 GCA_945952245.1 uncultured Rhizobium sp.
ACGAGTCGATCTCCCCCCTTGTGGGGGAGATGCCTGGCAAGGCAGAGGGGGGTACGGGTGCGGCATACACAACGATTTTCCGTCCGCAGGAAAATGAGTTAGCCACCACCCTTGCGCCCGGAGCCCCCTCACCCGGCTGCCGCCACCCTCTCCCCGCCGGGGAGAGGAGACAAGTGGCGCCGTCCCTGCCCATTCAGAAGCTTCGCTTGATGCGGTCATGACCGGATTGATGCGGTGTAGGCGCGGCATACCTCCTCTCCCCAGCGGGGAGAGGGTGGCGGCAGCCGGGTGAGGGGGCCGCAGGCACGCGTTTTCGATGGAATCGATTACTCCCGCCAGCCGATCTTGCCCTTCATCCGCTCGTGCACGCCCTCGGCCATGGGCACCACCAGCACCCGGTGCTGGTCCACGGGGCCCGGAAAATCCAGCGAGCCCGGCTTCACGCGCTCGAAGCCGATGCGCTGGTAATAGGGCGGGTCGCCGACGAGGACGACGCCTTCGGAGCCGGCCTGGCGGGCGGCGTCGAGCGCGATGCGGCAGAGTTTCTGGCCGATGCCGAGATTCTTGTGGGAGGGGCGCACCGCGAGCGGGCCGAGGAGATGTCCCTTCACGCCGCCTGCCATGACCGGCGTCATCCGGACCGAACCGATCACTTGGCCCTTGTCGGTGCAGACGAAGGAGAGCGTGCGGTCGTGCGGGCCCTGTTCGCGGATACGCGCGGCGGCACGGGCGAAGCGGCCGGGGCCGAAGGCTTCCTCGTTGATCAGGTCAATGATGGCGTCGTGGGAGGCATCCTCGGAGAGGTAGGCAAAGTCGTGCTTTTTCATGGGTATAACCGGTCGCGCGGACGAAGACATGGGCTGGCGGTCACGCCTTTCGAAGGGCGTGGCGGAGAGCTTCAGCGTCGTCGTGGCAACCGGTTGATCATGAAGGACTTTGGACTTCCGAGTAAAAATCAGTGAAAGCCCGATAGCAGGAAAATTTCGCTTCGCCAACGAAAAAACGCAGTGTTCACCGGACGCGAACTCGCTTTCATGCCGTGAGGCCCTATGCTCTGGGCAACGCACAATCGAAAGGATCACGCCATGGGCATGCTGCAGGACGGCGTCTGGCACGACGTCTGGTACGATACGAAGGAAACCAAGGGCCATTTCAAGCGCTCTCAGAGCCAGTTCCGCAACTGGGTGACCGCTGACGGCTCGGCAGGCCCGAGCGGCGAAGGCGGCTTCAAGGCCGAGGCGGGGCGCTATCATCTCTATGTCTCGCTCGCCTGTCCTTGGGCGCACCGCACGCTGATCTTCCGCAAGCTGAAGGGGCTCGAAGACCTGATCACGGTCTCGATCGTCGATCCGCTGATGCTGGAGAACGGCTGGGAGTTCAGGAACCGCGACGGCGGCACGGAGGACCACCTCTTCGGCTCCGACTATCTCTGGCAGATCTATACCCGCGCCGATCCCAAATATTCCGGACGCGTCACCGTCCCGGTTCTCTGGGACAAGCAGAGGAACACGATCGTCAGCAATGAATCCGCCGAGATCATCCGCATGTTCAATTCGGCCTTCGACGGCCTGACCGGAAACAGCCTCGATCTCGCCCCGGCAGATCTTCTCCCAAGCATCGATGCCATCAATGCCGAGGTCTATGACAAGGTGAACAACGGCGTCTACAAGGCGGGCTTCGCGACCACGCAGGAGGCCTACGAGGAGAACGTCACCGCGCTCTTCGAGATGCTCGACCGGCTGGAGGAGCGCCTCTCCACGAATCGCTACCTGATGGGCCAAACGCTGACGGAGGCGGACTGGCGGCTCTTCACCACGCTGGTGCGCTTCGATCCGGTCTATGTCGGCCACTTCAAGTGCAACATCCGCCGCATCGCGGATTATCCCCACCTGCAGGCCTATCTCAAGGAACTCTATCAGATCGATGGAATTGCGGAGACGGTCAACTTCCATCATATAAAGCATCACTATTATCGCAGCCACAAGACGATCAACCCGACCGGCGTCGTGCCCGTCGGGCCGGTCCTCGACCTCGACGGCCCGCATGGGCGCGAGGCCATCTGACAGGGAGAATAACGGAATGCGTGAAGGGATCACTCTGCTCGACGGCGGCATGGGCCGCGAACTCCAGCGCTCGGGTGCCCCCTTCCGCCAGCCGGAATGGTCGGCGCTGGCGCTGATCGAAGCCCCTGAATTCGTCGGCAAGGCGCATTCCGCCTTTGCCGAGGCGGGTGCGGACGTGATCACCACGAACTCCTATGCCGTCGTTCCCTTCCACATCGGTGAAGAGCGCTTCGCAAGCGACGGCGCGCGGCTGGTCCGCACTGCCGGCGAGCAGGCGCGCGCCTCGGCGGATGCCAAGGGCGTCAAGGTCGCGGGCTCGCTGCCGCCGGTGCTGGGCTCCTACCGCCCGGATCTCTTCAATGTCCAAGACGCGACGCCGATTCTGAACGTACTGATCGAGAACCTGTCGCCCTTCGTGGACCAGTGGCTCGCGGAAACGCTGTCGAGCACGGCGGAAGCCCTGTTGGTGCGCGACTTGCTGGGCAAGGATGAGCGCCCGCTCTGGCTTTCCTTCACGCTCGACGATTCCGACGTCGCCTCGATCATAGAAGGCCGGGCCGTTCCCGTGCTGCGCTCCGGCGAAAGCATCGAGGCGGCGGCGAAGACGGCGGTGGAATGCGGGGCACAGGCGCTGCTCTTCAACTGCAGCCAGCCCGAGATCATGGAGGCCGCCGTGAAGGCTGCCCGCGCAGCGCTCCCGGATGCGATCCGCATCGGCATCTACGCCAATGCGTTCGCTACCGAAGCCGACGACACCGACGCCAATGCGGACCTCCACGACATCCGCGCCGACCTGACGCCGGAGAACTACCGCCGCTTCGCCGACAAATGGACCGCCGCCGGCGCGACCATCATCGGCGGCTGCTGCGGCATTGGCCCGGAGCATATCCGGGCATTGTCGCAGAGCGTGCGGAGCTAACGGGTGCCGATGGTTGGCAGGCGCATGAGCCGACCCCCGGGAAAGAAGCGGCGCGAGCGATATCTGCGCGCCGCCGGTCAAATCGAAATCAAGCTGTCCGTAACACAGTTCCACGAAAAACGGAGCCGGCCAGCATCTGTCTCTTATACACATCTCCGAACCCACGAGACAAGAGGCAATCTTGTATGCCGTCTTCTGCTTGAAA
>CAMFHT010000422.1 GCA_945952245.1 uncultured Rhizobium sp.
CCGCGCTGCTGACGCTCGTCGGCTACTCGGTCAACGACAAGGTCGTGGTCTATGACCGCATGCGCGAAAACATGCGGCTCTACAAGTCGATGCCGCTGCGCGACGTGATCGACAAGTCGATCAACGAAACGCTCGGCCGCAGCATCTACACTTCGGCCACCGCCTTCCTCGCCATGCTACCCATGGCGATCTGGGGCGGCAGCGCGGTGTCGAGCTTCGCGATCCCGATGGTGTTCGGCATCTTCGTGGCGGCGGTCTCGTCCGTCTTCATCGCAGCGCCCATCCTTCTCTTCCTCGGCGACTGGCGCAAGCGGCATGCCGTGGCGCAGAAGGAAAGCCAGGATGTCGCCGTCGTGGAAGGCCCGGCGGCCTCGTGAAAAGCCAGAAGCCCGCCCCGGCGGCAGGGGCGGGCTTCCGGCTGGCGGACGACCTACCGGGGCGGCGGTGGCGGTCCTCGTTGTCGAATCAGTCTCTCTGATGTCGATACACTTTAAATATTAGTAATTAAGTTATTTGTCAATATTCCCTGCTATATAAAATCATTGTTACCGATGAATTGCCCCGAAGACCTTCGAAAGGCCTCGTCCGACTTTCACCTCGGCCCTACATCGCCAGGCGAAACGCGAGGAAAAACAGAGATGATGCATCACCTCCGCCCCCTTCTGACATCCGCGATGATCGCCCTTGCAATCACCGCCTCTCCTTCGGTCGCAGCAGGGATCAATGCCGGCGAGCGGCAGGCGACGGAAGACCTGCCATTTCGATCGCAGGCTATCGCCGCGTTCGACACGCCTTGGGCGCTCGCCTTCCTGCCGGACGGCCGGCTGCTGGTGACGGAGAAGCCGGGCAGGATCTATCTGACCGACACGAAGGGCACGAAGACGAAGCTCTCGGGCGTTCCCGAGGTCGCGGCCTCCGGGCAGAACGGTCTGCTCGATATCGCCGTCTCGCCGGATTACGGCTCCACCCGACAGGTCTACCTCACCTATGTCGCGCCATCAGGCGAGGGCACCCGCCTCGTGCTGGCGCGAGCCAGGCTGGAAGAAGGGGAGGGGAGGGCAAAGCTCGCCGGGCTCGAGGAGATCTGGCGGCAGAGCCCTGCTGGTGGCGGCGGCCAACCCGGCGGCATCATCGCTTTCGACCCCGAGGGCAAGCACCTCCTCCTCACCGTCGGCGACCGCATGCGGCCGGAAAGCGCCGAGGATCCCGACCAGGCGCGCGGCAAGATCCTGCGCCTGACGCTCGACGGCAAGCCTGCGCCGGGAAACCCCGAAGAGGGGAGGGGAGGGACACGCGCCGAGACCTGGACCACCGGCCATCGCAACCAGTACGGCCTTGCCTTCGCGCCCGACGGCTCGCTCTGGGAGCACGAGATGGGCCCGCGCGGCGGCGACGAGTTCAACCGCATCGAGCCGGGCGTGAACTATGGTTGGGGCGAGGTTTCGGAAGGCGACAACTATTCGGGCAAGCCGATCCCGCGCCATGCGACACGCCCCGAATTCCGCGCCCCTCCGCTCTTCTGGAACCCGGTCATCGCGCCTGCGGGCATGGTGTTCTACAACGGGCCGATGTTTCCGTCCTGGAAGGGCTCGGCGCTGTTGGGCGGCCTTGCCGCAACCGCGCTGGTCCGCGTCACGCTGGACGGCAAGGGCGGGGCCGACGAGGCGGAGCGCTTCCAGATGGAAGACCGCATCCGCGACGTCGCCGTGGCCAGGGACGGTGCTGTTTGGGTGATCGAGGACAATAGCCCGGGCCGGCTCCTGCGGCTCACGCCGAAGAACTGATCGGCCTCAAAGCATGGAGCCCGTCTCGATGTAGCGCTGATGCCAGCTGAGCGACTCGGTGAGCAGATGCGGTGTCTGCAAGCCGTAGGAGGCCTTCAGCGCCCGGTGGAAGTAATCGGCGAGGCCCGGGCGATAATCCGGATGGGCGCAGTTCTCGATGATGACTTTCGCACGCTGTTTCGGAGAGAGACCGCGCAGATCCGCGAGACCCTGTTCGGTCACCAGAACCTGCACATCCTGGTTGATGTGATCCACATGGCTTGCCTGCGGCACGATAGCGGAAATCCTGCCGCCCTTGGCGGTCGAAGGGGTCATGAAGATCGAGATGAAGGCATTGCGGGCGAAATCGCCGGAGCCGCCGATGCCGTTCTGGATGCGCGAGCCCATGACATGGGTGGAATTGACGTTGCCGTAGATGTCCGCCTCGATCAGCCCGTTCATGGCGAGGCAGCCGAGCCGGCGGATCAGTTCGGGATGGTTTGAAATCTCCTGCGGGCGCAGGATCATCTTCGAGCGGTAGCGCACCATGTCCGCATTCAGCCGTTCTGCCGTTACGGGGCTGACGGAGAAGGCGGTGGCGGAGGCCATGGTGAGCTTGCCGCTGTCCATGAGGTCCACCATGCCGTCCTGGATCACCTCGGTGAAGGCAGTAAGGTTCTCGAACGGGCTGTCGATAAGGCCGGACAACACGGCATTTGCGATGTTGCCGACGCCCGATTGCAGCGGCAGCAGCGAGGCCGGTAGCCGGCCCTTCGTCACCTCGTGCGCAAAGAACTCCAGGAGGTGCCCGGCGATCGCCCGCGCCACCGCATCCGGCGGCGTGAACGGGGCGTTGCGGTCCGGAGCGTCGGTCTCGACGATGGCCACGATCTTCTCCGGATCGATGCGGAAGCTCGTCTCGCCGATGCGGTCGTCGGGCCGGACGAGCGGAATCGGCACCCGGTGCGGCGGCAGTGCGGTGCCGTAGTAAATGTCATGCATGCCGTCGAGTTCGGGGCTCTGCCAGCTGTTGACCTCGAGGATGACCTTACCCGCTCGCTCCAGCCAGGTCTTGTTGTTGCCGACGGAGGAGGAGGGGATGAGCGAGCCGTCGGCGCGTATGCCGGAAACCTCGACCACGGCGACATCGAGAGGCCCGAGAAAGCCCTGCCAGGCAAGCGGCGCCACCTGGCTCAGATGCATGTCGAAATATTCCATCTCGCCGCGATTGATTTTTTCTCGTGCGATCGGATCGGAATTGTAGGGCAGGCGGAACTCGATGCCATCGGCCTTGGCGAGCGCACCGTCGAGCTCCGGGCCGGTGGAAGCGCCGGTCCAGACCTTGATGCGGAAGGGTTCGCCACGTACATGCGCCGCCTCCATGCGCGAGGCAAACGCCAGCGGAACCG
>CAMFHT010000423.1 GCA_945952245.1 uncultured Rhizobium sp.
CGCAGCAGGAGCAGATGCGCACCTTGTCATAGGCCTCGCCCATGGCCTTGCCGAGCGGACCGAGCAGCTGGTCCTTCTTCTTGACGAGATGCAGCGCCGCGCGCCTTGCCGAACGGGGTCCGAGCCCCGGCACCTTGGCGAGCAGCTGGATGAGTTTCTCGATTTCAGGACCGGTAATTCGCTTTGCCATGCGCGGCTTTTATCCCATGTAATCGCAATAAGGAATCGCTGTGGCCGGAGTGGACATGAAAATTCAGGCAATCTGCATCGGCAATGCCGAGCACATCGACGGCAAGAAGACGAAGACCGGCATCCTCAAGCACCGGGTGGGCGGATCCGTGATCGTCGATAGCCTCGGCATTGCGGGCGATGCGGTCGTCAACCGAAAGCATCATGGCGGGCCGGAACAGGCCTTGCTCATCGACGGCTCGATCACGCTCGACTGGTGGGCCAGCGAACTCGGCCGCGCACTCGAGCCCGGCACGTTCGGCGAAAACCTCGTCATCGAAGGCCTCGACAACCGCGATGTCGCCGCGGGGGACCGGTTTCACTGCAACGAGGTGGTGCTGGAAGTCACCAGCGCCCGCATCCCCTGTTCCACCTTCGCGCTGCGCATGGGCGACAGCCGCTTCGTCAAGCGCTACTTCGACGCCGGCCGCCCCGGCATCTATGTCCGCGTCCTGAAACCCGGCATGATGGCGGCGGGCGAGATGGTGCGGTACGAGGCCTTCAATGGTCCGCGGGTGACTATGCCGGAGATGATGGCGAAATACGGCAAGGCGCTCAACGCGGAAGACCGGGAGCGCTATCTCGCAGCGCCGGTCAATGCGAAGATCCGGGATGCGATATTGGCGGGGTGAATGCGCAATAATTGCGATACGAACCTGTCATGGATGTTATGTCCGTGGCCCCCTCACCCCCTACCGGACCCTCTCCCCGCTGGGGAGAGGACGTATGACGTCGCCGCTTGTCTCTTCTCCCCAGCGGGGAGAAGGTGGCGGCAGCCGGATGAGGGGGCCACGAGCAAAAGGCATCGATTAAGTCTGGCTCAACAGTCGCGGATCGTTCAACAGCGCCCTCACCAAATCAAAACGGCAGCTTGAACCCCGGGGGAATCGGCAGGCCTGCAGTCAGCGCGCGTGTCTTTTCCGCGGTCTGGGCTTCGGCCTTGTCCTTGGCGTCCTTGTGCGCGGCAATGATCAGGTCTTCCAGGATCTCGGCCTCATCCTCCTTGAAGAGCGAGGGATCGATCTTCAGCGACAGGAGCTCGCCCTTGCCGTTCATCCGCACGGCGACGAGACCGCCGCCGGACTTGCCTTCGACTTCGAGAGCGGCGACTTCCGCCTGCATCTGCTCCATCTTGGCCTGCATTTCCTTGACCTTGCCCATCATTCCCATGATGTCTTTCATCGATCAAACTCCTTGAACTGAAATCTCAAAACTCGATGTCGTCGCCGGGGAGAATATCGCCCTCGTCGGTTTCGATGACGGCAGGCGGCTTGATCTCCACCTCTTCCTCTTCCGGCTCGGGTGCGCGGATACGAACGTCCGTCACCTTCGCCCCGGGAAACCGGGCAAGGATCGCGGCCACGTCGGGATCGGACTTCGCGTCGAGGATGCGCGCGCCGTGCTGGGCCGCCTCCTGCTCCACCAGCGTCGGCTGCGCGGCCTCCTTGCTGAGAGAGACGATCCAGTGGATGCCGGTCCATTCCTTGAGCTTGACGGCGAGCTCGTTCAGCAGCGTCGCAGGCGCGCCATCGGAGAGGCCGACGTCGAGCCGCCCAGGCTCGAGCCGCACGAGCTTGACGAAATTGCGGGTCAGCGCCTTGAGCTTCACGTCGCGGTTGGCGGCGCAGAGGTCGACGATGTCGGCAAGGCTCTTCACAGGCACCTTCGGCTCGGGCCGGGCTTCGGTGCGGCCGAGCGCCTGCGCCTCGGGCTTCGACCCTTCGACGGCGTGCAGGCGCGCTACGGGTGCAGCCTGAGGCTGGCGGGCGGGCTGCAGGGGCTGGCCCTCAGCTACCGTCTGGCTCTGGCTGATCATCTGCGGGCTGCCGCCATTGCCATTCGGGGCGGACGACCGGGCAGGGGCGGAAACCTGGCCGTTCGAAACTTCCAGCGCCCGGCGGGCTGCCTCTTCGGGCGAGGGAAGATGGGCGGCATGGGCAAGGCGGATCAGCACCATTTCGGCAGCGCCGAAGGGGCGGGAGGCGGCTTCGGTCTCGGACACACCCTTCAGCAGCATCTGCCAGATGCGCGAGAGCGTGGTGACGGAGACGGAATTGGCAAACTCCGCGCCGCGCACCCGTTCCACTTCCGACAGCGAGGGGTCGTCGCCCGCCTCCGGCACATATTTCAGCCGCGTCACCAGATGGGTGAAGTCTGCAAGGTCGGTCAGCACGACGGCAGGGCTTGCACCCGCCTCGTACTGGCTCGAAAACTCGTTGAGGGCCGCTGCCGCGTCACCCTTCACCACATGGGCGAAGAGATCGACCACGCGGGCGCGGTCGGCAAGGCCCAGCATGGCGCGCACGGCTTCCGCCTCGACGCGGCCGGCGCCATGAGCGATTGCCTGGTCCATCAGCGAGAGGCCGTCACGGGCAGAACCCTCGGCGGCGCGCGCGATCATGGCGAGCGCTTCCGGCTCCGCCTCGATGCCTTCCTTGGACGCGATGACGGAGAAGAGGCCGACGAGATCCGACGCGCTGATCCGGCGGAGATCGAAACGCTGGCAGCGGGACAGGACCGTGATCGGAACCTTGCGGATTTCGGTCGTCGCGAAGATGAACTTCACGTGCTCCGGCGGCTCTTCGAGCGTCTTCAACAGGCCGTTGAAGGCCTGGGTGGAGAGCATGTGCACTTCGTCGATGATGTAGACCTTGTAGCGGGCCGAAACCGGGCGGTAGCGGACCTGCTCGATGATCTCCCTGATGTCGTCGATACCGGTATGGGAGGCGGCGTCCATCTCGATCACGTCGACGTGCCGGCCCTCCATGATCGCCTGGCAGTGTTCGCCGGGGATGCGCAGGTCGATGGTCGGGCGGTCGATCTCGGCCGTCTTGTAGTTCAGGGCGCGGGCGAGGATGCGGGCGGTCGTGGTCTTGCCCACGCCGCGCACGCCGGTCAGCATGTAGGCCTGGGCAATGCGGCCGGTCTCGAAGGCAT
>CAMFHT010000424.1 GCA_945952245.1 uncultured Rhizobium sp.
CCCAGTACACGGCGCAGAAGGGAACCTTCAGCCAGACGTTATCCCAGTAGCCGTCGCCGGATACCTTGGTCACGGTCAGGTCGATGCCGGCCTTCTTCAGCGATTCCTGGTAGATGGACGCGCAATCGACGGCCGAGCTCCAGGCGCCTTCCGAGGTCTGCAGTTCTACCTTGCCCGAAATGCCGGCCTTCTTGAAGTGGAAGGCGGCCTTGTCCGGATCATACGGACGCTGCGGCAGATCGGTGTTGTAGAAGGGGTTCAGAGCGTCGAGCGTGTGGTCGTTGCCTTCCACTGCATAGCCGCTGAACACCGAGTCGATGATCTGCTTGCGGTCGATGCCGTACTTCAGAGCCGTGCGCAGGTCCTTGTTGGTGAAGGGGTCCATGGTGACGCGGCTGACGAAGCAGTAGCGGTTGCCGGTGCCCTTGGTGCGGACGACCTTGACGTTTTCGTCCTGCATCAGCAGGTCGACGGTACGGGCGTCGAGGCGGTTGACGGCGTGTACTTCACCCGACTGCAGGGCCGCGGTGCGGGCTGCTGCGTCCTGGATATAGCGGATTTCGACCGTGTCGAAATTGCCGCGGTTCGGCTTCCAGTAGTCGCCGCGGTTCTTGAACACGATGCGGACGCCCGGCTCGAAGCTTTCGAGCGTGTAGGCACCGGTGCCGATCGGCTTCGACCAGTCGGTGAAGTCCTTGGGCACGATGACGATGTGGTAGTCGGCGAGCAGAACCGGGAAGTCGGCATTGCCTTCCTTGAGCGTGAACGAGATCTGGGTGGGCGACAGCGCCTTGATCTCGGTGATCGGCTCGAGGATGCCCTTGGCCGGAGACTTCGTGTCGGCGCCACGGTGCAGGCCGATCGAGTAGATGATGTCGTCGGCAGTCAGTTCCTTGCCATCAGAGAACTTCACGCCCTTGCGGACGTTGAAGACCCACTCGGTCGCGCCGGGCTTGGCTTCCCAGCTTTCGAAGAGTTCCGGCGTCGGGTTGCCGGCATCGTCGAACTCGACGAGGCAGTTCATCACGGCGAGCGATGCCGCGATCATGATCGAGTCCGCATAGGTACGCGGGTCGTAGCTGTCGGAAGCCGAGCCGCCTTCCATGCCGATCACCAGAGCGCCGCCCTTCTTGGCATCTTCTGCCTTGGCAACCTTGGTGAACAGCGCGCTTGCGGCCGGAATGGCGATGCCGAGAGCTGCGGCGAGCTGAACGAATTCGCGGCGGGACATCTGTCCGCGCGAAGCCATCGCTTCTGCCTGCTTCAGCTTGGTATCAAATTCGGTCATTAAAAAGTTCTCCTTCTGGTGGTTGTAAGTCGTCCGCGCCAAGGCGCGCACAGTCATGGCCCGGAAAAACCGGAGAAGAGCAAACCTGTCAGGATATGGGACCATGCGCGTGCATGGCGGGCCGGCGCAGAACGCGTCCGGTCGGGTCTCGTCTTGGCGACGATGGCAGCGCGATGGGTCCCAGTGACCGCAATCCCGGCGAGATTCGCTGATAGGGACGGGTTCGAGGACAGCGCATGCATTATGGTAAGACCCCCCAGTCTGACATATCCTTCGCGTGTCCCGTCCCGTTATCCCGTCTTGATGCGGGTTTTTCGGATCGGGGCCACGATGGCGGAACGTGCTGTTTACAAAGGCAAACTGCAATTTCGCCTGCGACTTTTGTGTTCTTGGCGGCAGTGGAACCCTGTCAGCTGCCGCGCTTTATCCGTCGCTCATCCAACAGCCTACGGGTTCCGGCGCAGAAATCAACCGTTTTGCTTCGGCTGATGTTTTCAAGGGCTTGTTTCGCTTGACGAAGCAGTCGCAAATCGACGTTTGCGACTCTCGTACTGGCTGCATTGAGGGCGTCAATGCAATCAGTAAATGCCATATTTCGGCCTCAATATGACACTTCAGCGAAATTCATATGAGTATAAGACCTTTTGTATCCTGAACGCGTCAATTGCTCACGTCGGCAATAATTGCCCGCCATAGCCAAAAAATTTTTTTGAAAACGGGATGCCGCAAGGCGCCGCTAACCATCCGGTAAGATTGTGCCGCTACATCTTCCCCTGCGACCGGCAAACGGTGGCTGGCCCGGATGAGGTATTGCGTACCGGGTCATGCGAGCCCTGCTGCGTATCAGGCAGGGGCGTCTGCGTAACTGGCAAACCGTGCAATGGTCCTGACCGACCGGCACGGTTTTCGCTTTTGTGACGATCCGCTTCCCGCCTCCCGAACTGACCTTGGATGACGCTTGCCGGACGGGCTTGATGTCCGAATCGCGCTATGCCACTTGGCTCACCTGTATGCCGCGTGAAGAGCCGCGGCTTGGATGCCGGGGGGGTTTGGGCGATGGCGAAGACGATCATGCTGCAGGGGACCGGGTCCGATGTGGGCAAGACGGTGCTGGTGGCGGGCCTTTGCCGCATCGCCGCCAATCGCGGCCTGCGTGTAAAGCCCTTCAAGCCGCAGAACATGTCCAACAACGCAGCCGTGTCCGATGACGGCGGCGAGATCGGCCGGGCGCAGTGGCTGCAGGCCTGGGCCTCGCGAACGCCTTCCTCTGTTCATATGAACCCCGTCCTGCTGAAGCCGCAATCGGAAACGGGCAGCCAGATCATCCTGCAGGGCAGGGTCTGGGGCCAGGCGAAGGGCCGCGACTACCAGCGCCTGAAGCCGCAGCTGATGGATGCCGTACTCGACAGTTTCGGCCGCCTTGCCACGGCAAGCGACATTGTCATCGTGGAAGGCGCAGGCTCGCCGGCCGAGATCAACCTTCGCGCCGGCGACATCGCCAACATGGGATTTGCCACGCGGGCCAAGGTGCCGGTCGTGCTTGTCGGCGACATCGACCGCGGCGGCGTGATAGCTTCGCTGGTCGGCACGCACGCGATCCTGCCGCCGGAAGACCGGGCGATGATATCCGGTTACCTCATCAACAAGTTCCGGGGCGACGTGACGCTGTTCGACGATGGCCTGAAGGCGATCGAGGGCTTTACCGGCTGGCCCTGCTTCGGTGTCGTGCCCTGGCTGAAGGCCGCGGCACGGCTGCCGGCTGAGGATTCGGTCGTGCTGGAACGTCTTGCACGGCCGGAGGGCAGGGCGCTCAAGGTCGCCGTGCCCATGCTGTCGCGCATCGCCAATTTCGACGATCTCGACCCCCTGAGGGC
>CAMFHT010000425.1 GCA_945952245.1 uncultured Rhizobium sp.
ACGTCGGCCGCGATGTCGCGGCCGTGCTGGCTGAACTGCGCCCCGACGTCGTCTTCAATGCGCTGCATGGCCCCTTCGGCGAGGACGGCACCATTCAGGGCATCCTCGAATATCTGGAAATTCCCTATACCCATTCCGGCGTGCTCGCTTCCGCGCTCGCCATGAACAAGCAGCAGGCGAAGCACGTGGTGAAGGCCGCGGGCGTACCGGTTGCCGAAGCTTTGGTCATGGATCGCCGCGACATCGCCGGCGCACATCCGATGAAGCCGCCCTATGTGGTGAAGCCGGTCAACGAAGGCTCCTCCTTCGGCGTCGTCATCGTCAAGGAAGACCAGTCGCACCCGCCGCAGGTCATCACGTCCGCCGAATGGCGCTATGGCGACCGCGTCATGGTCGAGCGCTACATCCCGGGCCGCGAGCTTACCTGCGGCGTCATGGGCGGCAAGGCACTCGGCGTCACCGAGATCCTGCCGGTCGGCCACAGCTTCTACGATTATGATGCGAAATATGCCGCCGGCGGTTCGCGCCACGTCATTCCCGCGGATATTCCGAAGTCCGTTTACGAACGCATCCAGGCGCTCGCCGTCAAGGCGCACGAGGCGATCGGCTGCCGGGGCGTGTCCCGCTCGGATTTCCGCTTCGACCAGAATGCTTCGGGCGAGGGCGAGTTGATCTGGCTGGAGGTAAACACCCAGCCCGGCATGACGCCCACCTCTCTCGTTCCGGAAATGGCCCAGCACGCCGGCATGACTTTCGGCCAGATGCTGCGCTGGATGGTGGAGGATGCATCATGCCTTCGCTGAACTCCGGCAACAGGCGTCCGGGCTCCGGCGCAAGCGGTCACAGCCGCGGCTTCCTCGGTCTCGAGGACCGGTTCGTGATGCCGCGTCCGTTCCGCCGCATGACGCGCTTCATGGTGGCGCTCGCCTCCGGCCGCGTCCATATCCCCAATCATACCGGTACCGTCTCGGCGCTTGCCTTCCTGGCGGCCACGGGCTTCTACGGCATGTCGCTCGGCGGCTATTCGGACCTGGTTGCCCAGACGACCACCAATGCCGTCGGCTTCGCGGTGGAAGACGTGCGCGTCTCCGGCAACAGCGAAACCTCCGAGATCGACATCCTCGAAAAGCTCGGCCTCGATGGCGAGACCTCGCTGGTCGCGCTCGATGCAGAGACGGCCCGCAAGAAGCTGGCGGATCTGCCCTGGGTCGAGGACGTCCAGGTTCGCAAGATCTATCCGAAGACGATCGAGGTCGTGCTCAAGGAGCGCAAGGCCTATGCGATCTGGCAGCACGGGCAGGATCTCTCGCTGATCGAGAAGAATGGCAGCGTGATCGCGCCGCTGCGCGACAACAAGTTCACCGACTTGCCGCTCTTCGTCGGCCGCGATGCCGAAAGTGCCGCCGCGAGCTTCGACAAGGACTTTTCCGCCTGGCCGGATCTGCGCAATCAGGTGAAGGCCTATGTGCGCATCGCCGGCCGGCGCTGGGACCTGCACATGAAGAACGGCGTCATCGTCAAGCTGCCGGAGACCGATCTCGAGCAGGCGCTGACGCTTTTCACCCGCATGGAGCGGGAACAGAGACTGACGGAGCGCGACATCGTCGCCGTCGATCTCCGGCTTCCCGACCGCACCGCGGTTCAGCTTTCTCCTGACGCGGCCAAGCGCCGCCAGGCCGCAGTCGATGCCCGTACCAAGGCGCTCAAGAAACTGGAAAACCCGACATGAGTATCTTCGGCTCCAACAATTTCGGACTTCCGCGCCTGAAGCCGCTCTCCTCGCGGCGCTCGCACGTCGTGTCGGTGCTCGACATCGGCTCCACCAAGACCGTCTGCATGATCGGCCGGCTCACCCCGCGTGAGGAAACCGAGATCCTGCCGGGCCGCACGCACCATGTCGAAGTCATCGGCATCGGCCACCAGCGTTCGCGCGGCATCAAGGCCGGCGTCATCTCCGATCTCGAGACGGCGGAAAGCGTCGTCCGGCTCGCCGTGGATGCGGCAGAGCGCATGGCAGGCCTCACCGTCGACAGCCTGATCGTCAATGTCACCGCCGGGAGACTGGGGTCCGACGTCTATACCGCGACCATCGATCTCGGTGGCCAGGAAGTGGAATCAAGCGATCTCCGCAAGGTGCTCGCCGCTGCCTGCCAGCAGTCGCTGCAGAACGATCGTGCCGTGCTGCATTCTCTTCCCACGGGCTTTGCCCTCGACGGCGAACGCGGCATCCGCGATCCCCTGTCCATGTACGGCGAATCCCTCGGTGTCGACATGCATGTGGTAACGGCCGAGCGCACGGCGCTGAAGAACCTCGAGCTCTGCATCAATCGCGCTCATCTCTCGGTCGAAGCCATGGTGGCGACGCCCTATGCCAGCGGCCTTGCGGCCCTCGTCGACGACGAGGTCGAGCTCGGCTGCGCGGCGATCGACATGGGCGGCGGCACCACCACCATCTCGGTCTTCGCCGAAGGCCGGCTCGTGCATACCGATGCCGTAGCGCTCGGTGGTCATCACGTCACGACAGATCTGGCACGTGGCCTTTCCACCCGTATCGAGGATGCGGAGCGGCTGAAGGTCGTGCATGCCTCGGCGCTGCCGAATGCCGGCGACGAGCGCGACCTCATCTCCATCCCGCCGATCGGCGAGGACGACCGCGACCAGCCGACCCAGGTTCCGCGCGCACTCGTGTCGCGCATCGTCCGGGCCCGCATCGAAGAGACTCTGGAACTGATCCGCGACCGCATCCAGCGCTCCGGCTTCAGCCCCATCGTCGGCAAGCGCGTCGTGCTCACCGGCGGCGCCAGCCAGCTCACCGGACTTCCGGAAGCCGCACGCCAGATCCTGGCGCGCAGCGTCCGCATCGGCCGCCCCATGGGCGTCTCCGGCCTGCCATCGGCGGCCAAGGGACCGGCCTTTTCCACGGCGGTCGGGCTGATGATCTATCCGCAGGTTGCGGAACTCGAGACACATGCGACGTCGGGCGGTCTGCTCAACGCGCTTGGGGGAAACAACAGCCGGTTTGCCCGCGTCGGGCAGTGGCTGAAGGAAAGCTTTTGAGATTGCATGAATTGGCCTGCATGGCGATGCGGGCATAAAGAGAAAGAATGGGGATCATGACCATAAAGCTTCAGAAGCCAGACATTACGGAGATGAAGCCCC
>CAMFHT010000426.1 GCA_945952245.1 uncultured Rhizobium sp.
CGATGTCGAGGGCCGCTCGGCGCTGCTGCTCGGCAAGGCCAAGGACAACAATGCCTCCTGTGCGCTCGGCCCCTTCATCCGCCTGTTCGATGGCGCCTTCACGCTGGAGCAGGCGGGACGGCTGACCGTCTCGCTGACGGTGACGGGCGAGGACGGCTTCGAAATGGCCGGCAGCAGCCACATGGAAGCGATCAGCCGCACGCCGGCGGATCTGGCGCGGCAGACGCTCAACCGGAACCATCAATATCCCGACGGGGCGGTCCTCTTCCTCGGCACCATGTTCGCGCCGGTGAAGGACCGCCGCGCACCGGGCCAGGGCTTCACGCATGAAATCGGCGACCGCGTCGAGATTTCCGCGCCGGAACTCGGGCGGCTCGTCAACTGGGTCGATCGTTCGGACCGCTGCCCGGAATGGACCTTCGGCACGCGGGCCCTGTTCGGCAATCTGGCTGCACGGGGGTTATTGGGAAATAGGTGAGCATTCCGAAGCTGTTAAGTGCGACGGCATGATTTATTCGAAGATCGTGAAAATAGTCCCGCGGGACCATTTTCAAACCGGAAATGAGAGTGCATCATCCCTGTTATAAAACAAAGGGATCGATGACGGCCTGGAGGGGCCGGCGCCATTCGAGCGGGTTGGTCGTGGCTGGGAGGCCCGGTTTCCGCGAGGCGCGAACGGGATTTCGAGGCGCCGGCTCTTTCGGTGCCGGAGGAGGAGGAGGCGGTTTTCTTCGGGGGCCGCCGATACGCCGGCAAGACCGGCGGGAGGATGGGAGCATGGCGATATCGCATGAACAGGAGCGTGCGCCCGGTGGCATGGCGGTGACGTCTGCCGCACCGCTCCTGCTTTCGCTCAGCAATGTGGAGAAGAGCTTTCCCGGCGTGAAGGCGCTGCGGGGCGTGCGCTTCGATCTGAGGGCCGGCGAAGTTCACGCGCTGATGGGCGAGAACGGCGCCGGGAAGTCGACGCTCATGAAGATCATCACCGGCGTCTACCAGCCGGATGCGGGCGAGATCGAGGTGGACGGGCAGGCCGTCACCGTTCCCGGCCCCCGCGCCGCCCAGCATCTCGGCATTTCCATCATCCATCAGGAGCTCTTCCTGATGAACCACCTGACGGCAGCCCAGAACATCTTCATCGGCCGCGAACCGCGCAAGGGTTTCGGCATGTTCGTCGACGAGGGAAAGATGCGGGCGGATACCGCTGCCCTCTTCGCCCGCATGAAGGTCGATATACACCCAGACGTCGAAGTGGGAACGCTCACCGTCGCCCGCCAGCAGCTGGTCGAAATCGCCAAGGCGCTCTCCTTCAATTCCCGCGTGCTGATCATGGACGAGCCGACCTCGGCGTTGAACGAGACGGAGGTGGACCACCTCTTCGCGATCATCGAGGACCTGAAGCGCCAGGGCGTGGGGATCGTCTACATCACCCACAAGATGGACGAGGTGAAGCGCATTGCCGACCGGGTGACGGTGATGCGCGACGGCCAGTATATCGACACGCTTCCGGCGGCGAGCACGGACATGGCGACCATCATCTCGCTCATGGTGGGGCGCGAGCTTGCCGATTCCAGCCGCGCCGAGGGCCATGCGCAGAACGAGGTCGTGCTCTCGGTCAGGGGCCTCAACCGTGGCAAGGCGATCCGCAACGTCAGCTTCGAGCTGCGCAAGGGCGAGATCTTGGGCTTTGCGGGCCTGATGGGCGCGGGCCGCACGGAGGTCGCGCGCGCGATCTTCGGTGCAGACCCGATCGACAGCGGCGAGATCACCATACACGGCAAGACGCAGGCGATCGCCAGTCCCAAGGATGCCGTCCGCCTCGGGCTCGCCTATCTCAGCGAGGACCGCAAGCATTTCGGGCTCGTCACCGGCATGTCCGTCGGCGACAACATCACCATGGCCTCCTGGCCGCGCTTCACCCGCGGTCGCGTCTTCATGGACGATAGCCGCATGCGCGAGGCCTCGAAGGATTACGTGGCCAAGCTCAAGGTCAAGACACCCTCCGTCTTCCAGGAGACGCGGCTTCTCTCGGGCGGCAACCAGCAGAAGGTGGTCATTGCCAAATGGCTGCTGCGCGACTGCGACATCCTGATCTTCGACGAGCCGACCCGCGGCATCGACATCGGCGCCAAGGCCGAGATCTACCGCCTGCTGCAGAACCTCGCCAGTCAGGGCAAGGCCATCATCGTGATCTCCTCGGAGCTTCCGGAAGTGCTCCGGCTCTCCCATCGCATTCTCGTCATGTGCGAAGGCCGCATCACCGGCGAGCTCGATGGCCGCGAGGCCAGCCAGGAAGCCATCATGCATCTCGCGACGCTCCGCCCGACGGCAACAGCGGCAGAATAAGGAACAGCACCCATGACCGATGTCGCTCTAGAACAGGCCGGACCCAAGAAGAACGGGATTTTCACCACCGCTGCGCTGCAGAAGGGCGTGGCCTTCGTGGTGCTCATCGCGCTGCTCGCCTTCTTCAGCGTGTTCACGGAAAACTTCTTCGCCTGGAACAACATGGTCAACATCATGCAGGCGACCGCCGTCAACGGCGTGCTCGGCGTGGCAGTGACCTTCGTGATCATCTCCGGCGGCATCGACCTCGCGGTCGGCACCATGATGACCATGACGGCGGTGACGGCGGGCCTGATTCTCACCAATGCAGGCCTGCCGTTGCCCTTCGGCATTCTGGGCGCGATCGGCGCCGGCGCCATCATGGGCGGCTTTTCCGGCACCGTGATCGCCAAGCTGAAGATCCCGCCCTTCATCGCGACGCTCGGCATGATGCAGATCTCGCGCGGCCTTGCACTCGTCTTCTCCAGCGCCAAGCCGATCTATTTCAACTCGACCCCGAGCTACAAGTACCTGTCGCCGGAAAGCTCGATCAGCCTCATCGTCCCGGGCCTCGAGATCCCCAATGGCGTCTTCATCATGTTCGGTCTCGCCATCGTTGCCTCGATCGTGCTGAACCGCTCGCTCTTCGGCCGTTATGTCTTCGCGCTCGGCAGCAACGAGGAGGCGGCGCGCCTTTCGGGCGTCAATGTCGACAAGTGGAAGATCCTGACCTATGCCCTCTCGGGGGCGATCTGCGGCATTGCCGGCCTCATCATTTCCTCGCGCCTCAATTCCGCACAGCCGGCGCTTGGCCTCGGCT
>CAMFHT010000427.1 GCA_945952245.1 uncultured Rhizobium sp.
CCATTGGCGACCCAGTCATACATGTTGAGAGCCGTCTCGTAGCCATGGCGCTTCGGCGAGATGATGACGGTGCCGACGAAACCGGTCGCCTTCGGCTTCTTGAACTCGTTGATCGCCGATTCCGCACCGCCGATGCCGACGGCAACCACGTTCTCCGGGGCAATGCCGACGCTTTCGGTCGCGCGCACCGCACCGAGAGCCGCTTCGTCGTTGAGGCCGAAAGCGACCCAGTTCTTGATGTCGGCATGCTTGTTGAGCACGGTCGTCGCGGCATTGAGCGCAGCTTCGGTATCGGTCTTCGCCTGCGGCGCGTCGAAGATGTTTTCGGTCGGGAAGCCGGCAGCCTTGAGCACCGAGATGGCGCCCTCGACGCGATCGACGGCGGTCGGAAGCTGGTCATAGGAAACGCGGATCGCGCCGACCGTCTTCATGTCCCAGCCGCGCTTCTTGATCTCGTCTACGATCGCCTGTCCGACCGCTTCACCGATCTTGGTGGCGGAAATGCCCATGTGCGGCACGTCTTCGAGCGGCTTGCCGTCGGCACCGACCAGGCGGTCGTCCACGGTCATGAGCTTCAGGCTGTTGGCGGCGGACTTTGCGACGATGCCGGGGCCAAGCTTGACGTCGGGCGTGCAGATGATGAAGCCCTGTGCGCCCTGCGCACCGAGGTTGTCGATGGCGGACTGGACCTTCTCGCCGTCTTCCGCGCCGATCTTGACGAGCTCGAAGCCCTTTTCCTTGGCGGCGACTTCAGCGAACTTCCATTCGTCCTGGAACCAGGGCTCTTCCGGTTGCTTGACCACGAAGCCGATCTTCACGTCGGCGGCAAAGGCCGAGGTGGCTGCCATCACGGCAACGGTACCCGCCAGGATGGCGGCCTTGAAAAAGCGCATTGTCTCTCTCCCTTTTCAGCAACTGCTCCCAATGCAGTTTCACTTTGTGTATGGCAATTCATCATACCAGTCAATTGCCTTTGTATGATGAATGATGTAACTGTGTCCAAGGAATGATTTCGCGGCTCGCCATCCAGCAGTAGAATGGCTTTCAGTCGGGGAACGTAATATGCCAAGGGGGAGCATAGGCTCGCTTCGACGGCAGGGAGGAAGAGGTGGAAGACATGGTCTTCAGCCGGGAGGCTGACAATGCGGATGCAAAGGCCCGGCGGCCGCGCGTCAGCAAGAACGTCACCGAAGCAATCGCCCTCGACATCTGCGAGGAACGCTATCCGCCGGGCAGCCAGCTGCCGCGCGAAAACGATCTGGGCGAGGTCTATGGCGTCAGCCGCACGGTCATCCGCGAATCGCTGAAAATCCTGGAATCGAAGGGCATGGTGAAGAGCCGCTCCCGCGTCGGCACCGTGGTCTGCGAGAAGGATGACTGGAACATTCTCGACCAGCAGGTGCTCGGCTGGATCGGACCGCGCATCTACGACTTCGATCTCGTTGGCTGCATTCTCGAGGCGCGCCGCACGATCGAGCCCGCTGCGGCAGAACTCGCGGCCTCGCGGGCCACGGCGCAGGACATCGCCGATCTCGAAAAGGCGTGGATCGCCATGCGCGAGCTCGAAGGCAACAACGAGCGCTTCACGGAGGCGGACGTCGCCTTTCACACCATCCTGCTCCGCGCCAGCCATAACCAGGTGTTTCGCCAGCTCTCGGCCATCATCCACGCGGCGCTGAAATATTCGCTGTCGACATCCAACGAGGCGGTGGAGCGGCATGACGAGGCGCTCGACATCCACCGCGAGCTGGTCGAGGCGCTGCGCATGCGCGACGGCCCCGCCGCCCGCGCCTGTTCCGCCCGCATGCTGGACCTCGCTGCCCGCGACCTCGCGGCCGCGCTCAAGCAGAAGAAGAGCCTCTGAGGCTCCCGATCACAGGACACGAGCATTCCCATGAAGATCACCAAGCTGACCACCTACATCGTGCCGCCGCGCTGGCTGTTCCTGAAGATCGAGACCGACGAGGGCGTAACTGGCTGGGGCGAACCGGTGGTGGAGGGCCGCGCGCTGACCGTGCAGGCCGCCGTGCACGAACTCGAAGACTATCTCATCGGCAAGGATCCCTTCCTGATCGAGGACCACTGGACGGTGATGTACCGCGGTGGCTTCTACCGCGGCGGCGCCGTTCACATGAGCGCGATCGCCGGTATCGACCAGGCGCTCTGGGATATCAAGGGCAAGGCGCTCGACCAGCCCGTCCACTCGCTCCTCGGCGGGCAGTTGCGCGACCGCATCAAGGTCTATTCCTGGATCGGCGGCGACCGCCCGAGCGACGTCGCCCGCAATGCCAGGGACGTGGTCGCCCGCGGCTTCAAGGCGATCAAGCTCAATGGCTGCGAAGAACTGCAGATCGTCGACAGCTGGGAGAAGATCGACAAGGCGGTGGAGACCATCGCCACCATTCGCGAGGCCGTCGGCCCCCACATCGGCATCGGCGTCGATTTCCACGGGCGCGTGCAGCGGCCCATGGCCAAGGTTCTCGCCAAGGAGCTCGAGCCGTACAAGCTGATGTTCATCGAGGAGCCGGTGCTCTCCGAAAACCGCGAGGCGCTCAAGGAAATCGCAAATCACAGCTCGACGCCGATCGCGCTCGGGGAACGGCTCTTCTCCCGCTGGGATTTCAAGCAGGTGCTGGCGGATGGCTATGTCGACATCATCCAGCCCGACCTCTCCCATGCCGGCGGCATCACCGAATGCCGCAAGATCGCGGCCATGGCGGAGGCCTATGACGTGGCGCTCGCGCCGCACTGCCCGCTGGGGCCGATCGCGCTTGCCGCCTGCCTGCAGGTGGACGCCGTCAGCCACAATGCCTTCATCCAGGAACAGAGCCTCGGCATCCATTACAACGAGAGCAACGACATCCTCGACTATATCTCCAATCCTGATGTCTTCGCCTATGCCGACGGCATGGTGGCGATTCCGCAAGGCCCGGGTCTCGGTATCGAGGTCAACGAAGACTATGTGATCGAACGCGCCCGCGAAGGGCACCGCTGGCGCAATCCCGTCTGGCGCCACGAAGACGGGAGCTTCGCCGAATGGTAAGCCGTCCGGGCCGCCTCGACGGCAAGCGCATCGTCATCACCGGCGCCGCCCAAGGCATCGGGCTTGCAATCGCAAGGGCCTGCCTCGCGGAAGG
>CAMFHT010000428.1 GCA_945952245.1 uncultured Rhizobium sp.
GAGCTCGGCCAACCGCTGCTCGAAGGCATCCTGCGTCGGATTGGAGACGCGGGTATAGAGATGTCCGGCTGCTTCGAGCGCGAAGAGCTTGTCCGCTCCTTCGGTCCCCGGCAGCTGGTAGGAGGTCGTCTGGTAGATCGGGACAGCCACGGCACCGGTCGCCGGGTCGTACCGGAAGGAGCCGCCGTGTAGCGCATGGGTTTCCGGGTGGCGGCTCTTGACCAGCGGTGCACCCGGCACCTGCGGCACGGCAGCCTCGATGATGGTTTCAGGCGATTGCTGAAGGGTCATGGCGTGTTTCTCCTTTGGCTGATGAGGTTGGACGGCGGATCGACTGGTAGGCGGCGACGAGGCCGAGGGCGGCTGCCGCCCAGAGCGCTTCCGGCGCGTACCAGCGAATATCGATGAGATGGCTGTTGGTGCAGAGCGCCTCCGCCAGCCGGCAGAGGTCGGTATCGGCGGCGAGGCAGACGGCGGCATCGAGCGGGCTGATCGTGCCGGAGGTCGTGATCTTGCCGAAGACCAGCCACCACCAGCCGATGCTGAAAAGTGCAAGGAAGCCGGCCAGCATGGCCGTGAGCGTGGATGCGCGAAGCTCATACGTCATGGGAGACCCCCAGCGTTTCCAGAAGCTGCCGGCGCAGCGCGATGAGCTCTGCATCGTCTCGACGGCGCGGGTGCGGCTTTTCGACCTTCACCTCGGCAACGATCCGGGCCGGGCGGTCGGAAAAGACGATGACGCGGTCGGCGAGAAGCAGCGCCTCCTCCACGTCGTGCGTCACGAGCAGGGCGGTGAACCCGGCTTCCTTCCAGAGCTGCAGGAGCTCCTTCTGCAGATTTAGGCGGGTGAGAGAATCGAGCTTGCCGAAGGGTTCGTCCAGCAGCAGCAGCTTCGGATCGTTGACGAGCGCCCGGGCAATCGCCACGCGCTGCGCCATGCCGCCGGAGAGCTGGTGCGGATAGGCTTCCTCGAAGCCTTCGAGTTTCACCAGCTTCAGCACTTCGCCAATGCGGTGCCCTTGGCTTTTGAGCAGGCCGCGTGCCTCGAGCCCCGACGCGACGTTGCCACGCACAGTCAGCCATGGAAAGAGCGTCGCCTCCTGGAAGACGAGGATTCGGTCCGGGTCCGGCCTCGTGATCGGCGTTCCATCCTCCGTCACCGTTCCCCGTGTCGGGGCTTCGAGCCCGGCCGCGAGCCGCAGGAGCGTGGACTTGCCGCAGCCCGAGGGGCCGAGGAGGGCGACGAACTCGCCGGGCGTGACATGGAGATCGATGCCGTCGAGAACGGGCAGGAGCCTGTCTCCGAGGTCGTAGCGATGGGAAACACCCTCTACGCCGAGCGCAATGGCAGGCGACGGGTTGCCCGTGGTTTCATGGGCGAGCGCCATCAGATGATCCCCTTCTGCCAGGCCAGCAGCCGGTTGCGGAGCGTAAAGAGCAGGCGCACGAGACCGGCGCATATCAGCGCCATCACGATGAGCGCGGCGTAGACATTGGCATAGGCCGAATAGGCGGTGTTGAACTGCAGGTACCAGCCGAGCCCGAACTTGGCGCCGAGCATTTCCGCGACCACCAGGACCGCGAAGGAATAGTAGAGCCCCATGAATAGCCCGACGAAGACGTTCGGCAGCGAGGCCGGGATGGCGATCCGGTAGATGAGGTAGCGGTTGGAGGCGCCGAGCGTTTTCGCCACGTCGTAATAGGCGCGGTTCACCTGCTCCACGCCGGCGGCCGTCAGGATCGCGACCGGAATGCCGGAGGCGAGCGCCACCAGGAAGATCGAGGCGTGGAAGGTGGACGGGAAGATGAAGAAGGTGCAGGGAATCCAGGCACTCGCCGGCACAGGTCCGATCAGCTTCAGCACCGGCATGCCCCAGTAGGAGAAGCGCTTCGACCAACCGAGTGCGACGCCGGCAACGAAACCGACGGCAATGCCGGAGAAGAAGCCCAGCGCCCAGAGACGGGCCGTGTAGGCCACGCAGATCAAAAGCCTGCTCCAGTCGGTGATGTAGACGTGCAGCAGGCCCTGCGGTGGCGAGAAGAAGGGTTTCGGCAGCCAGCCGAGCTTTGCGGTCGTCAGCTCCCAGAGCGCGAACCAGATGCCGATCGCAATATACCAGGGACCGTAATGGATGAGCGTCTTCGGCTCTCGCGAAAGCCGTGGCACGAAGACGGCGGCCGCCAGGAAGAAGGCTGCTCCGATTGCCACCAGCAGGGCGAAGAGATCTGTCGCACCCCAGCTGATGACGTCTGGAAGCGCATAGGTGATGACGGCTGCGACGCCCCAGGCGGCAGCGGCCAGGAGACCATCCTTCCAGATGGCGCTCCTTGCGAGGGGCAGTGCCCCCGCAAGGCTGTGCGGATGCTCGCTCAGGGCGTCGCTCATGGTGTCACCTCAGGCGAAGATGTCGAGGGTGACGCGATGCGCGATTTCCTCGGGATCGGTGGACTGGTCGATGACTCCGGTAAGACGGAGATCCTCGTAGCCGCGCTTCACTTCGTCCACGAGGTCCTTGCCGAACCAGTGCTTGTGATAGGTGAGCGAGGCCAGAACCTCCGTCAGTTCCTGCTCGGTCATGCCCGGTTTCAGGTTCTCGAAGTACCACTTGGCCACCTCGTCCGGATGCTCGGCCGTATACTGGTGGATCTCGAGGTTTGCCGCGGCCACGCGCCGGATGGCATCCTTGTTGGCCTCGTAGTAGTCGCCGTTGACGCCGAGCACGCAGCAGACCCGGTCCTGGAACACGCCGGTCTGGGTGTCGGCGATCTTGACGAAGCCGTGCTTCTTCTCGATCGAATAGGCCCAGGGATCGAGATGCGCGACCGCATCCGCCTCTCCCTTTTCCACGCCTTCGGCGACGAGATCGAAGGGGAAGACCTTCCAGGTCACGTCCGTCTCCGGGTCGATGCCGGCCTTCTTCAGTGCGACGGAGAAGGCGACGCGGGACGGCGACATCACGTCATAGGTGCCGATCGTCTTGCCCTTGAGGTCGGTGAGGGTCTTGATGCCCGAATCCGGCTTCACGAGAATGCGCTGGCAGCCCCCGTGCGAACCGACGAAGAGGCGAACGTCCATGCCCTGTTCGATCGGCTTCAGCCAGTCATAGAGCAGGCCCGGTC
>CAMFHT010000429.1 GCA_945952245.1 uncultured Rhizobium sp.
CCCTTACGCCACAGAATGGCCGCAAGGCCGCCGGATAGCGGAAGCAAGGGTTAAGGCGATGCTGGAAAAGCGCGGCGATTCCGTCGCGCAGCATCAGGGCAAGACCGGGCAAGGCCCTGTTCGGTTTGACTCGACGTCCATTAAGAGGCACATCTTCTCACCATGGTACTAGGCTTGAACAAGCGGACCCGTAACGCATGACCATCGACAGGATGCTGAAGCGCTCCCTCGGGGACATGCCGCCGATCCTGGCGGACGGGCGGCGGGCTCCGGACCGGCGCGAGATCTCGCTCCGGTGGCTGGCCGGCACATTCCTGACCGGGGTAACCTCGAGCGTGCTGATGGGCGTTGCCCTGTTTGCCGCGCTCGACGGGCGCCAGCAGCTCGCCATTCCCGCTGAGGCCTATGCGAAGACCGAGGGTGCGGTAAAGGCTGAGGTGACCAAACAGGGAGGCCGGCTTCTGCCCGCCGTGATTGCCGCACGCGCGACGGACCGGAAGGTGCTCGAAGTCGCGACTCTGGTGAAGGACGGCGACCAGGAAGTGGTTCGCCGCGAGCCCTTCGCACTCGTCAAGATGTCGCTTGCCTCCACCGCGGGCTCGCAGGAGAGCTATCCGGCCTTCGACCCGCTGGCCGTCATGTCCTCCGACGAAAAGGAACCGCCGCCACAGCGTTCAGGCGTGATCTACGGTTCGGACGTGGAATCCGAAGTCAGCCTGAAGACGGAGGATTTCCCGCTCGGCCAGTCTTCCTATTCCTTCGCCGAACCCATGAGCCGCGACGAGATCGAGGAGAACGTCCGGACGAACGGTTCGGTGCTGACGGACGGCGATGCCCAGGTGGCCGCCCTCTATTACGTCGACCCGCAGCGCTTTGCCGCCGATGACGGCGATGTCGACCTTTCCTCCGGCATCACGGCGCAGGTGATCGAGCAGAACATGTCGACGGCCGAACCGGAGGCGGTGACACGGGCGACGCCGGAATTTGCCGACGACATCGTGCCGGTCCGCCGCAACATGGCGATCAGCGAGGCGATGACGGAGGCCGGTTATCCCGGCGAGCAGGCGGGTGTCGTCGAAAATGCCATCAAGGAACTGAACGGCAGTGCGGATGTGGAGGAAGGTGACGTCCTGCGCATCGGGCTCCTGCAGCAGGGCGAGCAGGCGACGATCATCCGCGCCAGCCTCTACCGCGACGACGCGCATGTGGTGACGGTTGCACTTGATGACCACAAGCAGCTGGTGCAGGCCTCCGAGCCGCCCATGCTCGATGCCATTCGCTCGGCCTTCGATCAGGACGAGGGCACGACGGTTGCCGACGACAACCTGCCCAAGGTCTATGACGGCATCTATCGCGCTGCCCTCTCCTATGGCATGGGCCAGGACATGACGGCGCGGGTAATCCGGCTCCTCGCGAGCAGCGTCGATTTCCAGGCGCGGTTGAGACCGAGCGACAGTCTGGCCGCCTTCTTCTCCATCAACAAGGAAACGCAGAAGGCGGACGACCAGTCGCAGCTGCTCTTCCTGCACGCTCATTTCGGCGACGTGGACGTGCGGCTCTACCGATACCAGGATCCGGATACGGGCAGCATCGACTATTTCAACGAGGAAGGCCGCAGCCTGAAGCAGTTCCTGCTGCGCAAGCCGGTTCCGAACGGCATTTTCAAATCGCCCTTCGGCATGCGGCGGCACCCGATCCTCGGCTACATGAAGATGCATACGGGCGTCGACTGGGCGGCACCCTCCGGCACGCCGATCATCGCGGCGGGCGACGGGATCGTCGAAAAGGCCGGCTGGGATTCCGGCGGCTACGGCAATCAGACGCTGATCCGCCATGCCAATGGTTACATCTCCTCCTACAATCACCAGAGCGCGATCGCCAAGGGGCTGAAGCCAGGGGTGAAGGTGCACCAGGGCCAGATCATCGGCTGGGTCGGAACCACGGGGGAATCGACCGGCCCGCACCTGCATTACGAGATGATCGTCAACGGCACCAAGGTCGATCCGATGAAGATCCGCCTGCCCGGTGGCAATTCACTGGAAGGCGAGGCGCTGGCCCGTTTCCAGAAGGAACGGGGCCGGATCGATGCATTGCTCGCCAAGGACCAGAAGCCGGAACAGGTCGCAAGCACGCAGCAGTGACGCTTCAGCCTGACAGCAGGATACGAAAACGGCCCCATCGCGGGGCCGTTCTGCATTCGTGTGCCTGAACCGGATCAGGCGGCCTTGGCAACCTGATCCGAGACGCTGAAGAGGAGGCGATCAGAGCCCGCGCGGACCTTGACCAGAGCCCCATCCGGCACTTCGCCGGACAGGATCTTCTCGGCCAGCGGATCCTGCACGAACTTCTGGATCACGCGCTTCAGCGGACGGGCGCCGTAGACCGGATCGTAGCCGCGATCCGCAAGCCAGGCCCTTGCCGTCTCGTCGAGGTCGATCGAGATCTTGCGCTCGGCGAGCAGGCTCACCAGCCGCTTCAGCTGGATCTCGACGATCGCGCCCATCTCGCTGCGGCGCAGGCGATGGAAGAGCAGGATTTCGTCGACGCGGTTGAGGAACTCCGGACGGAACGCCCCCTTGACCACAGACATGACCTGTTCGCGCACCGCCTCGCTGTCCTCGTTCTCCCCGAGACTGGTGAGGTATTCCGCACCGAGGTTCGAGGTCATGATGATCAGCGTGTTCTTGAAGTCGATGGTGCGGCCCTGGCCATCGGTCAGGCGGCCATCGTCCAGAACCTGCAGAAGCACGTTGAAGACATCCGGATGCGCCTTCTCGATTTCGTCGAACAGCACGACCTGGTAGGGCCGCCGGCGGACGGCTTCGGTCAGCGCTCCGCCCTCGTCATAGCCGACATAGCCGGGAGGCGCACCGATCAACCGGGATACGGAGTGCTTCTCCATGTATTCCGACATGTCCATGCGCACCATCGCCGTTTCGTCATCGAAGAGGAAGCGGGCCAGCGCCTTGGTCAGTTCCGTCTTGCCGACGCCGGTCGGGCCGAGGAAGATGAACGAGCCGATCGGCCGGTTCGGATCCTGAAGGCCGGCACGGGAGCGACGCACGGCGCGGGAGACCGCCTGTACCGCATCGCCCTGGCCGACGACGGATTTTGCC
>CAMFHT010000430.1 GCA_945952245.1 uncultured Rhizobium sp.
TCATGTCGTAGCCGGTCTGGCGCATGGTTTCAATACAGGCGTCGAGCGGCACGAAGTGCGTGCCGTCACCCTTGAGCGCCAGCGAGGCCGCCGTAACAGCCTTGACCGCGCCCAGCGCATTCCGCTCGATGCAAGGCACCTGAACGAGGCCGGCGACCGGGTCGCAGGTCATGCCGAGATGGTGTTCGAGCGCGATCTCCGCGGCGTTCTCGATCTGCGCCGGTGTGCCGCCCATCACGGCGGCGAGGCCGGCGGCAGCCATGGCGGCGGCAGACCCCACCTCCCCCTGACAGCCGACCTCGGCGCCCGAGATCGAGGCGTTGTGCTTGATGATTCCGCCGATCGCCGCGGCCGTCAGCAGGTAGTCGCGGATACCCTTCTGGTCCGCATCCTCGTGGAAGTGAAGGTAGTAGCGGATCGTTGCCGGTACCACGCCGGCTGCGCCGTTCGTGGGCGCGGTCACCACGCGGCCGCCGGCTGCATTCTCCTCGTTGACGGCCATGGCGTAGACGGAGAGCCAATCATTCGCCAGCAGCGGGTTCACCCGGTTGCGGCGCCATTCCTCGTGCAGCTTGTCGTGAATGCCGCGGGCACGGCGCTTGACGTCGAGCCCGCCCGGCATGATGCCCTCGCCCTTTAGGCCGCGGTCGATGCAGCTCGTCATCGCCGCCCAGATGCGGTCGAGCCCGGCATCCAGCTCCTCGCGGCTCATGGCCGCCTCCTCGTTTGCTCGCTTCATCTGGGCAATGCTGAGGCCGGAGCTTTCCGCCATGGCGAGCATTTCTTCCGCCGAGGCAAAGGGATACGGCACGCCCTTCTGCGTCTGCGGCTTCGCGGCGCTGTTGCGCATGGCCTCGAGCTCGAGATCCGTCACCACGAAGCCGCCGCCGATCGAATAGTAGACCTGGGTGAGAAGCACACGCCCGTCGCGGTCGAGTGCCGAAAGGCTCATGCCGTTGGCATGGCCAGGCAGCGGCACCTTCTTGTCATAGACGAGATCGGTCGCGGGCTGGAAGCTGTAAACCGGATGTCCGGGCGGCTGCACCGTGCCGGCGCGCTCGACCTCGGCAATGATCGCGTCCATGCGGTCGGGATCGACCTGATCCGGCCGCTCGCCGGTGAGGCCGAGGATGACCGCCCTGCCCGTGCCGTGGCCGATGCCGGTATAGGCGAGCGAGCCGTGCAGCGACACCTTCAGCGCCTTCACCTCGACGCCGCTCGGACGCGGCCAGTCGGAGGAGAGAATCAGCTCCAGGAACCGGTTCGCCGCCGTCATCGGCCCCATGGTGTGGGAGCTCGAAGGGCCGATGCCGATCTTGAAGACGTCGAATACCGAAAGAAACATGCAAATTGCCCCCGAAATGCCCTGCCGGCCTGACGCCGCCTGATATGACCAATGCAAATCGGCCGGGCACAGCCATGAATATCCATTTTAGCGAAATTATGAGACGAAGGGCACCCTTTAAGGTGATCCTCCGACATGGTCTTGCACGCAAGCGACATGGACTGGTGTGCGCATAGTCCGGGCAAGCAAGGCACGTGCTAAACTCGTTGCGTCAGAGAATCAACGGCGTGTGGAGACCGGACCGATGCAGACGATCGACTATGTGGCCCTTGCCCTCTTCGCCCTGCTCTGGCTCTTCTATTCCAACATCACCAACGGCAAGATCCCTCTGTTCGGACGCAAGAGCCTGACGCTGGCCATGGCAGAGCACCGGCACATCTGGATCCTCAATTCGCTGAAGCGCGACCTGAAGATGATCGACACCGCAATCCTTGCCGGACTTCAGAGCGGAACGGCCTTCTTTGCTTCCACCTCCATCTTTGCGCTCGGCGGCTGCTTTGCGCTTCTCGGCGCGACGGAGAAGGTGGATGCGATCTTCCGCGACCTGCCGCTCGCCTTCCACGGCGGCCGCATCGCCTTCGAGATGAAGGTGGGTGGGCTGACGGGGCTGTTCGGCTATTCCTTCTTCAAGTTCGGCTGGTCCTACCGTCTCTTCAACTACTGCACCATTCTCTTCGGCGGGCTGCCAATGACGGAGGAAGCGCGGGCGAATCCGGATTATGCCCGCCAGGCGGCCGAGCGCGTGATCCGGATGAACATGATCGCCGCCAATCACTTCAATGCGGGGCTGCGCGCCATCTTCCTTTCGATCGGCTATCTCGGCTGGTTCATCAACGCCTATGTGTTCATGGCAACGACCGTCTTCGTGCTGATCACGCTTCTGCGTCGCCAGTTCTTCTCGCCGGCCCGCACCCTGCTGATGGAAGAAATCGAAGCCAGCAGGTGATTGGATCAACCTGTCCTTCGGCAAGCCTCTGCGCTATGTGAGGGGCACGAATCCTTCTCCTCCCCAAGCCGGCGGTCCCGCATGTCCCTTTCCGAAACCATCGAAACGCCCGATCACCGGAAACTCCGCATCGGCTGGCTGGACGTCGCCCGCGGCGTGGCGCTGCTCGCGATGGCAAGCTATCACCTAACCTGGGATTTCGAATATTTCGGCTATCTTGAACCGGGCACGGCGGGCCAGGGCTTTCCGAAGATCTATGCGCGGCTGATCGCGACCACATTTCTCCTGCTCGCGGGCTTCTCGCTCGCGCTCGGTCACCGCGACCACATCCGCTGGGACCGGTTCTGGAGGCGATTCGCCAAGATCGCCGCGGCAGCCGTGGCGATTACCGCCGGCACGCTCTATTTCATGCCGCAGGGCTACATACATTTCGGCATTTTGCACGAAATCGCGATCGGGAGCCTCCTTGGCCTCGCCTTTATGCGCCTGCCCGTGCCGGTCACCTGGATCGCGGCAATTGCCGTTTTCCTCGTACCGCAATTCTATCGCTCGGAGCTCTTCAACCAGCCCTGGCTATGGTGGACCGGTCTTGCACCCAGACCGCCGCAGAGCTTCGACTACGTGCCGGTCTTTCCCTGGTTCGCGGCCGTTCTCGCCGGCATTGGTCTGGGAAACCTCGAAGGCGTCCGCAGCTGGCTCAGACGGCTGCCCTCGCCGGGCCGCTTGTTCAGCCCGTTCGCCTGGGCTGGCCGGCATAGCCTGCCGATCTACCTGCCTGTCTCTTATACACATCTCCGAGCCCACGAGACAAGAGGCAAT
>CAMFHT010000431.1 GCA_945952245.1 uncultured Rhizobium sp.
AGCACTCGACTGTTAATCGATAGGTCGCCGGTTCGAATCCGGCCCGGGGAGCCAGATTTGAAGGGCCGCGCAGAAATGCAGCGGCCCTTTTCATTTTTTGCCGCGAATGGGCTTTCCAATCTTTGAAAATGTCTGGAACCAGCAGCGGGTGAAGCCCGTTCACCAGAATCCGCGTCAAGGAAAGCGAGCCACCATGCAGTTCAATGCAGAGCGAACCGTGCCCTCTCCGGCAGAACACGTCGTGACCGCCAAGGAAGCCATCGAACCCCTTTATGAACGGGTCGAGCTGGAAGCAGAGGCAAGGCTTCTGGCCGCTGCGGTGCAGTCGGGCTGGTCGGCAGAGGAAGCGGCACTGGCAGTTGCCCGGCTGAAGCTTGAAGACGCGCTGTCGACCATCCAGAAGCTGGAATGAGCTGACAAATCTTGGTCCGGGTCCACTGAACGTGCATGGATCAGGGCAGAGGCCTTGCCACGCGCCGGGCTGACGTCGTTGGCCGAGGGAAAGTGTTTCGTGATCCGGCTTGAAGATTCTTGCGCGCCGGGTGAAACCTTTTGCCCTGCCTGCCCGTCTTCGGCAGGCGAAAGGGCTGCCGGCCCTCCTGACATCTTCTTACAAAGGGCCCCGACTTGGCTTCTCCCGTAATTCTCTGGTTCCGCAAGGACCTGCGCCTCGATGACAATCTGGCACTCCTGAAAGCCGTGAAGAGCGGCCGGCCCATCATTCCCGTCTATATAAAAACAGAGCGCCCCTCGCCCTACGCACCGTTGGGCGCCGCGCAGGACTGGTGGTTGCATCACGCGCTCGCATCGCTGGCGGAAGCGCTTGGCGAGAAGAACAGCAGGCTCATCCTGCGTGCCGGTGAGCCCGCCAAAGCGCTTGATGCCCTGATAGCGGAAACCGGAGCGGAGGTCGTGGCCGTCAATACCAACCCCGACCCGGAAGCCATTGCCGCGGATGGATCAATTGCCGAGACCCTCAAGAAGAACGACATCGCCTTCCATGCCTTCGAGGGCGCGCTGCTGCATGATCCGGCGAAGCTGCTGACCGGTGCCGGCGGTGGATTCCGCGTCTACACGCCGTTCTGGCGGGCACTGAACCAGCACGCACCACCCTCCCCGCCACTGGATGCACCGAAGGCGTGGACAAACCCTGGCAAGTGGCCAAAAAGCGAGACGCTCGAAAGCTTCGACCTCCTCCCGAAGAAGCCCGACTGGGCGAAGGGTTTTGCCGCGACGTTCAGGCCCGGTGAAAAAGGGGCGCATGAGCGGCTCAAGCATTTCGCGCACTCGGGCATCAAGGGTTATGCCGTCAATCGCGACCTGCCCGGCATGGACGGCACATCCTGCCTCTCGCCGCATCTTGCGCTCGGCGATATCTCGCCCCGCCGCATCTGGCAGACGATCAAGGCGCGGTCCGGACACGGGCCTTCGGACGAGGATATCTCGCGCTATCTGAAGGAGCTCGTCTGGCGCGAGTTTTCCTACCACCTTCTCCACCACTTCCCGGAGCTGAAGAGCCGCAACTGGAACGGCAGCTTCGACGCCTTCCGCTGGGAGACCGATCACAAGGGGCTCAAGGCCTGGCAGCGGGGCATGACGGGCTATCCCATCGTCGATGCCGGCATGCGGCAGCTCTGGCAGGATGGCTGGATGCACAACCGCGTGCGCATGATCGTCGGCTCATTCCTGATCAAGGATCTGTTGATAGACTGGCGCACCGGTGAAGACTGGTTCCGCGATACGCTTGTCGATGCCGACCCGGGGTCTAACCCGGCAAGCTGGCAATGGGTGGCCGGTTCGGGAGCGGATGCCTCGCCCTTCTTCCGGGTTTTCAATCCCATCCTTCAGGGCGAGAAGTTCGATCCCGATGGAGCCTATGTCCGCAAGTACGTCCCGGAGCTGGCGAAACTGCCGAACGCGCTGATCCACCGGCCGTTCGAGGCATCGCTGGCCGAGCTCAAGGCTGCGGGCGTCTCACTCGGTAAAACCTACCCCCACCCCGTCGTAGACCACAAGGCAGCCCGTGACCGGGCCCTCTCACGGCTCTCGCAATTGAAGGACGAAAACGATCAGCCCGTTAAAAAAATACGGCATGAGTGAAACTTAGCCGAAGACGGGCTCGTCAATTCCTCTGAATACGCTATGTCAGCAAGCAGACAATTCAGGGGACCTCATGAACGCGACCTTCCAGAGCTTTACCAAAGTGCCGGGAAACAACCGGCCCCGGCTGAAGATTGCGGTCATTGGTTCAGGGATTTCAGGCGCTTCCGCCGCCTGGGCGCTCAATCCGCATCATGACGTGATCCTCTACGAAAAGGATGGCCGCGCCGGTGGCCACACGGCGACTGCCGATATCGACTACGATGGCCGCGCCATCTCGGTGGATACCGGCTTCATCGTCTATAACGAGGCGACCTATCCGAACCTGACCGCGCTCTTTGCCGAAACGGGCGTGAAGACGCATGCGAGCGACATGAGCTTCGCGCTCTCGCTCGATCATGGGCGGCTGGAATGGGCGGGCGACAACCTTTCCACCCTCTTTGCCCAGAAGCGAAACCTTCTGCGCCCCTCCTTTCTCTGGATGCTCAAGGAGATCCTGAGGTTCAACAAGTTGTGCCTCAGGGATCGCGCCAGTGGCCACCTGCACAAGCTGTCGATCGGCGATTACCTGAACTGGCGCGGCTTCTCGCCCGGCTTCACCAACAACTATCTTGTGCCCATGGCAGCGGCGATCTGGTCGAGCCCGGCGGCAAAGCTCCTGGATTTCCCGGCCGAGCAGTTCGTCAACTTCTTCGACAACCACCGCCTCATCTACAGCGAGGCGCACCAGTGGCGCACCGTATCCGGCGGCAGCCGCAACTATCTCGACAAGCTGCTTGCGCCGCTCGGCAACAGGCTGCGGCTCAACTGCGGCGTCGTCTCCGTGCGCAGACAGGGCGCGCAGGTTCTGGTGCGGGACGTAACGGGGACGGAGACGGTCTTCGACCGCGTGATCTTCGCGAGCCATAGCGACCAGACGCTGGCCATGCTCTCCGATGCGACCGCGGACGAACGCCGCATTCTCGGTGCCATTCCCTACCAGCCGAATCGCGTGGTCCTGCACCGCGC
>CAMFHT010000432.1 GCA_945952245.1 uncultured Rhizobium sp.
GCGAGCCCCACGTCCTGCAGCACCGGGTTCAGGTCCTGCCCCTCGACCGGGGCCCCGTCGCGCCCGAGGAAGGGATTGGAGGTCAAGAGGATGAAGAGCGAGAAGGCAAGCGCGATCCAGGCCTGCACGGAAAGCGCCAGCGTCCTCAGCCGCACCGGCAGGTTCCGGCTGAAGAAGGCGACCATGGCCGAGAACAGGCTGAGGATGAAGAGCCAGAGCATCATCGAGCCCTCGTGATTGCCCCAGACACCCGAAATGCGAAACAGCGGCGGCACCAGCGAATGCGAGTTCTGCCAGACGTTCATCATCGAGAAGTCCGACACGAAATGCGCATGCATCAGCGCCAGGAAGGAATAGGCGACGAGCACGAACTGCAGCACGGTGCCGACGGGTGCGACCGCCATCATCGCCTGGTCGCGCTTGGCGACCCCGATGACCGGTAGGACCGAGAGGATGAAGGACACGACGAGCGCGAGGACCAGCGCATAATGGCCTGTTTCGTTGATCATGGCTTCGCGGTCTCCTCGCCCCGCCATTCACCCTGAGCCTTCAGCCGGTCGGCGACGTCCTTGGGCATGTATTTCTCGTCATGCTTGGCAAGCACCGTATCGGCATCGAACTGCTTGCCGTCGGGACCGAACACGCCTTCTGCCACCACGCCCTGCCCTTCGCGGAAGAGATCCGGTAGGATGCCCGTATAGGTCACCGGCACGGTCGCGCCCGTCGTATCCGTCACCGAGAAGGCGACCGTCGAGCCCTGCCCACGCACCACGGACCCCATGGCGACAAGCCCGCCGAGGCGGATGCGCGTGCCGGGGCCGACATTCGCCTTGGCAAGATCGCCCGGAACGTAGAAATAGGCAACCGACTGGCCGAAGGCGAACATGACGAGCAGCACGGCCGCCATGATGAACCCGACGCCGCCTGCGATCACGGCGAGACGCTTCTGCTTGCGTGTCATGGTGCACTCCCTTCCGCGCCGATGCCCATGCCCCTGGCGAGCGCGAGGAGCTGCTTGCCTTCAGGCGTTTCGGCCGGGAAATTGGTGAGAGCCGTCTTCAGCGCCTCGCCCGCCTTGTCGGGGGCGCCGAGCACGCCATAGGAGCGGATGAGCCGCATCCAGCCCTCGAAATTCTTCGGTTCGTTCTTGAGCCGCGCATCGAGTGTCGCGACCATGCCGAGGATCATCTGCTGGCGGTCGCCGGCACTCATGCCCTCGGCGGCGGCAACGTCGTCGGCACCGGGATTGCCGGGTGCCGCAGCCTCGGCAGAAGGCGCAGGCTTTGCCGGATCGGTCGCCGCGATATGCTTGTCCACGAGCTCGAGATAATTGGCGTCCGGTGCTGCATCGGCACGGATCGCCTTGAAGGCGGCGAACGCCTCCGGCCGCTTGCCGTCCTGCTCCAGCCGGAGCGCCAGATAGAAGCGCGCCCGCGCATTCTTCGGATCGGCGGCAAGCACGTCGTTGAGCGCCGCCACCGCCTCGTCGTTCACGCGGCCCTGATCGAGGGAAATCACCGATTCTGCCAGATTGCCGGATCGCTCTACGCTCTTGCCCTCGAGCCGGATCGCATTGCGATAGGCGTCGACCGCTTTGTCGTAGATGCCGTTGCGATAGTAGATCGGCGCCACCAGATCCCAGCCCTTGCCGTCGTCCGGCTCCTGCAGCAGGTGGCGCTCCACCTTGGCAAGAAGCAGGTCGAGGTTCTCGCCGGGATTGGCAAGTCGCTCCTCGATCGGTTGTCCGGCCACGCCCGGCGCCCCGACCAGCAGATAAAGCGGCACGCCCACCACGGGCAGAGCCATGATCACGGCGATCTCGGCGAGACGCCGGCGCAACGGACGCTTCTTCGTCACCGACTCGCCGGCCTCCGCGTCGATGCCGCCCGCGCTCACGGCCAGGAGCCGGCGGCCAATCTCGGCGCGGGCATAATCGGCTTCGGTGGCGTTGATGAGCCCATCCTTCTGGTCACGGTCGAGCTCGCGCAGCTGGTCGCGATAGACCGCCTGTTCCTTGGCGCGATCCTGCGCCTCCGCCTCCGCCGCCCCGGACGAGGACGCACGCGCGAGCGGCAGGATGAGGACGAGCGCCACGAGGGCGGTCATGGCGGCGATGGCGATCCAGAATATCATGCGCCTCAATTACTCAAATCACGGGGCCAATCCAACAGCAGATGGCGACTACACATATATTTGAGGCGATTGGCCGCAATTGATGCAAGTCAAGACGCGGGAGATTTGAGGTTCAGCGGCGGGCGGCGATGGCGAGGCGGGCTTTTGCGGAGGGCGGGAGATGGCCGATGACCAGCCTGGGACGGGATGTCTCACGCCTGAAGTAATCCTCGCTCCAAGGCAAAATTCTTGTCTGATCGAGATGAAAGCAGGTCGGTACCGCAAGACCACAGGCGATGAGTTCGTCGGTTTCGCTGATGATCAATGAGTCCGGAGGGGTGCCTATGATCTTGGATGTCCCGAAGGTCGCCTCGACCAGACCTCTCAAGCCGTCGAGCGACCGCCCTACCCCGCGGACAAGGCTGGGTCTCGCTTTGGGGCCTGGCCTTCCCGGAAATTCCTGCAGAGGAAAATTGCACCAGATGACATCGCCGGGCAGCGGCAGCGTGGAAGCTGGATAAAATCGTCCCACGAACGTTTACCAGGCTCGTTCAACGTCCCAGACAAAGTCTTCGTCTTCCATGAACTTCCGGGAAATCTCGTTCAGCGCTGCCCACTGCTCTTCCGTCAGATCCTCGTCCGGGACCGGAACGCCGCCGGGATTGAAAGCCACCTGCTGCTTCTCGACACCCTTCTTCTTCGCCGCGCGCGCCATGCCGGTCACCTTGTCGTCAGACCCATGCGCCATACTTGCACATATCCTTAAATAGCGCAACCGGCCTCAATTCAGGAGCGACCAGCTGCCGTCGTCGTTGCGGCAGGCGGAGCCGCGGCCCTGGAACTGCTGGCCGTCGGCGATGATGCGGTGGGAGATCTGGCGGCAATTCTGGGTGCCGACCTGGAAGGGGGCTGCCGCGATCACCTCGCCATTGGCATCGTCGCCGCGCCAGATCACCGGCTGGCCGGAAGGG
>CAMFHT010000433.1 GCA_945952245.1 uncultured Rhizobium sp.
CGGGCAAGGCCCATAATGAAATGCTGCTGCCCGACGAGGCGACCGACGAGGCCGTCGCGACCGCCATCGACGCCAAGGGCCGCCAGCTGGTCTAACCGAGCCCTAAAGGAGAAGAACCATGAATGCCCATCTTCAGCCGACCGGCTCGGCCTATTTCATCGCCAAGGAAACGGCTCAGGTCGAGAGCCACACGCTGTCCGTCCTCGTCGACAATGAGCCGGGCGTCCTTGCTCGGGTCATCGGCCTGTTTTCCGGCCGCGGCTACAACATCGAGAGCCTGACCGTCTCGGAAACCGAGCATGAGGCGCATCTCTCGCGCATCACCATCGTCACTCGCGGCACGCCGCAGGTGCTGGAGCAGATCAAGGCTCAGCTGGAGCGGATCGTTCCGGTTCACCGGGTGGTCGATCTCACCGTCCGCGCCCGCATGCTCGGCCAGGAGCGGCCGCTGGAGCGGGAGCTCGCGCTGGTGAAGGTCTCCGGCGCAGGGGAAGCCCGCGTCGAGGCGCTGCGCCTTGCCGATGCCTTCCGCGCCAAGGTAATCGATGCCAACACCGAGCATTTCGTGTTCGAGCTGACGGGCAAGGTCACCAAGATCGACCAGTTCATCGCGATCATGAAACCGCTCGGCCTCATCGAGGTCTGCCGCACGGGAATTGCAGCGATGAATCGTGGTCCGCAGGGCATGTGAGCCTTGCTGCGATCTGAAATTGAAGGGCGCCCGCCGGCGCCCTTTGCATCTTAATCTTAACAGGCAAAATCTTATAGTAACCCTTCTTTAACCCTTGCAAGCGGTGCGCTTCGTCGTATTCTCAGGGGCATGGGAAAGCTGATTGAAAAATCCGTTGTGGTGACGCTTCCAGCCGAGGAAATTACCCGGCTCGAACGGCTTGTAGGCGCAGGTGCCTACGGCACGCTTGACGACATCGTGCGCGAGGCCGTGCACGTCTGGCTGGGGGAACATCCGCCGGCAAAGCCCAAGGCGGAACCCGTATTCGAACTGCGCGGCCATGTCAGCGATTTCATCGGCCGCCGTTTCGGCCAAAGTACGGTCAGCTTTTCGCAGTCTCTTGAATCGCTTGGCGGCGTTTCCTCAGGCCTTGAATCCGGTTCTTCGTCCGTCGCCTGAACCCATTCCTCTCGCTTTTGTATCCATGACAATTCTGAACTGGACAGGGCCTTAACGGCGCCTAATCTGCGCTGCCTGTCGGTGACGATGCGTGGGAGCAGGACATGAGCTGGGATCTTTTCGTGGCGCTGACGCTGTTCGCCTTCGCCACCTCGATCACGCCCGGCCCAAACAACACCATGCTGCTCGCCTCCGGCGTCAACTTCGGCTTCGTCCGCACCATCCCGCACATGCTCGGCATCGGCGTCGGCTTCTTCGTACTCCTGATCGGCGTCGGCTTCGGGCTCGGCGCGCTGATCACCGGCTTTCCGGTCCTGCATCTGGCGCTGAAGGTGATCGGCGGTGCCTACCTGCTCTGGATCGCGTGGAAGATCGGCACGTCCCGCTCGCTTTCCGAAGCAGGCGAGGCTGGCTTGAAGCCGATGACCTTCCTGCAGGCCGCAGCCTTCCAGTGGGTGAATCCCAAGGCCTGGATCATGGCGATCACCGCCATGTCGGCCTATACGATACCGGAACATCCGTACTCGTCCGTCCTGCTCATCGGCGTGGTCTTCGCCGTTGTCAACGTGCCGAGCGTTTCCACCTGGGCAGGTTTCGGCTCGGTGCTGAGGGGCTGGCTTTCCGATCCTGTCAGGCTAAAATGGTTCAACCTCACCATGGCCGCCCTTCTTGTCATCAGCCTCTGGCCGCTTCTGAAATAGGAACCCTGCGTGTCCCACCATCATCACCACGATCATGATCATCACCACGACCATGCCGACAACCGCTATTCCGACATGGAAGCGCGGGTGAAGGCGCTGGAGACCGTGCTGACGGAAAAGGGACTGATCGACCCGAAGGCGATCGACGTCATCGTCGAGACCTATGAGACGCAGGTGGGCCCGCGCAACGGCGCGAAGGTCGTGGCCAAGGCCTGGAGCGACCCCGCCTTTGCCGAGTGGCTGAGCAAGGATGCGACCGCAGCCATCGCCAGCCTTGGCTTTACTGGTCGGCAGGGCGAGCACATGCGTGCGGTGTTCAACACGGCCGACACGCACAATCTCGTCGTCTGCACGCTCTGCTCCTGCTATCCTTGGGCCGTGCTGGGGCTTCCGCCCGTCTGGTACAAGGCGCCGGCCTATCGCTCGCGCGCCGTCATGGACCCGCGCGGCGTGCTTTCCGAATTCGGCGTCACGCTTCCGGACGGCCAGAAGGTGCGGGTGTGGGATTCGACCGCCGAGCTCCGCTACATCGTCATCCCCGAGCGTCCCGCCGGCACCGAAGGCCTCAGTGAAGAGCAACTCGCCGACCTCGTCACCCGCGATAGCATGATCGGCACCGGTCTCGCCCTTTCTCCAGAGGTGCCGGCATGAACGGCCCGCACGATCTCGGCGGCTTCCAGGGCTTCGGCCCGGTCAACCCGGAGCCGAACGAACCCTATTTCCACGCGGACTGGGAAAAGACCGCGCTCGGCCTGACCCTTTGCGCAGGCGCCATGGGCCACTGGACAATCGACGAGAGCCGGCACGCGCGCGAGAGCATTCCGCCGGCCAGCTATCTTTCCGCCAGCTATTACGAGATCTGGATCCGCGCGCTCGAAACGCTCCTGGAACGGCATGGCTTCGCGACCCGCGAGGAGATGGACCACGGACGCAAGGCCGCAGACGGAACGAAGCCCAAGCGTGTGATGAAGGCCGAGGATGTGCCGGCCGTGCTGAAGCGCGGCGGTCCCTGCGACCGGCCCGTCGAAGCAGGGCCCCGTTTCCAGCCCGGCGACCGCGTCCGCACCCGCAACATGAACCCGGCGACGCACAACCGCCTGCCGCGCTATGCCAAGGGCAAGACCGGCGTGGTCGAGGCCGTGCAGGGCGGTTTCGTCTTCCCCGACGACAATGCCCATGGCAAGGGCGAGAACCCGCAATGGGTCTATACCGTCGTCTTCTCTGCAC
>CAMFHT010000434.1 GCA_945952245.1 uncultured Rhizobium sp.
CTACACGTAAGGAGTCGTCGGCAGCGTCAGATGTGTATAAGAGACAGGTTCTTCCGTTTTCCAAGGATGCCGGCAAAGACCAGGAGAATGCTGTAGCCGGCTATTGCGCCATCGCGAATGCCTTCTCCCGTCCAGCTCGCCACTGACAGCATGACCGTGCTCATCCAGAGCGCAACCTTGAGGACGATCTCCTCGTTGCCGCGCTGGAAGTTCCAGTGAAGAAAGAAGAGTGCGGCCTCGACGGCGGAATAGAGGCCGATCGTGTACTGGTTCCTGTCGGTATCCAGTTCGAAAAAGGTGAGGAGAATGACGATCGCCAGCACGATTTCTCCGGCGATGAACAGTTCCGTCACGCGGCGATAGGGGTTGGTGGGATCCTGTCTCCGGATCATGTGCTCCTTCACACCCTTGAAGATCCTGTCCTTCACCGCCGGGAGCGAGGACGGGAGACGAAGACGAAAGATTCTTGGAGCGGAAGACATAAGGCAATATCCCAATCTGATTTTCCGTAAATATATTCGAAAATACTTAATAACGTTTAATCTGCTTGTGGCTTCATTTCATGCAGTGAAACCCGCCCGTCTGCCGCAGCGCTTCGCCCGCTATCATCGCCACCGAAAGCGCAAGATTGATCGAGCGCGTCTCGGGCACCATGGGGATCAGCACCCGCGCATCGGCGCGCTCGTGCACACTCTCCGGCACGCCGGCGCTTTCCCGACCGAAGAGCAGGGTATCACCGGGCTGGAAGGCAAAATCCGTATAGGGCAGGGCGGCCTTCGTGGAGGCGAGAACAAGCCGGCGGCCTTCCGTAGCGACGCTTTCGTCGAAACGCTGGAAGTTCACGTGGCGGGTGAATGCCGCCATGGAGAGATAGTCCATGCCGGCGCGCTTGAGGTTCCGGTCCGAAAGATCGAAGCCGGCGGGCTCGATGATATCGACCTTGAGGCCAAGGCAGGCCGCGAGGCGCAGGATGGTGCCGGTATTGCCGGGGATGTCCGGCTGGTAGAGGGCGATCCGGAGGGGACTCATGTCCATGGTTCCTTAACAATCTGTGTTCTCGGCGCAACATGAAGGCGAATTGAATGCTGCGTCAGAATTGTTCGTTTGCTTTTCGCGGGCTGCTGGTTACCATTTACCATCTTCAATGCGAACAGGGAGGCGACGATGGACGACCACATTCTGCTCAGCCTCCCGGCCTGGCGTCCCCAGCCCCTTTTGTCCTAGCGGCAAACCCTTCGCATCCTCTTTTCCTTCACCTGCGTTTCATGGCCACCGGCCATAAGACTTTTTCCGGCCCTCTCGGCCAGTGACCGCGATTTGCGGACTGGTGCGCCGGATTCCGATTTTGGAGACATTCGTCATGCTTTCCTGGTTTGAAGCCCGACTCAATCCATTTCCGGCCGAAGAGCCGACCGTGCCGCCAAAGGGGCTCTTTGCCTTCTGCTGGCATTATTCGAAGGCGGCAGCGCCCTGGCTGGCCATGCTCGGCGTGCTCACAGCGCTCATCGGCATCGGTGAAGTGCTGATGTTCAAGTTCCTCGGCGCGATCGTCGACTGGCTGTCCAACTCCAGCCGGGAGACATTCCTCGCCGACAATTCCACCTATCTGATGCTGATGGGGGCGGTGCTGGTCGCCATGCCGGTGCTCGGGCTCTTCCACTCCTTCATCATGCACCAGGTGCTCCTCGGCAACTATCCGATGATCGCGCGCTGGCAGATGCACCGCTTCCTGCTGCGGCACTCGATGAGCTTCTTCGCCAACGACTTTGCCGGCCGCGTCGCCACCAAGGTCATGCAGACCTCGCTCGCCATCCGCGAGACTGTGATGAAGATCCTCGACATCTTCATCTATGTCGTCTCCTACTTCGTCTCGATGATCGTGGTGGTGGCGACGGCAGACATCAGGCTCGTCATGCCGATCCTGCTCTGGCTCGTCATCTATATCGGGCTCATCTCCTACTTCATTCCGAAGCTCAGGAAGAGTTCGGCCGCGCAGGCGGATGCCCGCTCGACCATGACCGGCCGGGTGGTGGATAGCTATACCAACATATCCACGGTCAAACTGTTTTCGCATGCGGGGCGGGAGGAAACCTATGCGAAGGAGAGCATGGACGGTTTCCTGCAGACCGTCTATCGCCAGTTCCGGCTGGTGACCTGGCTGCAGACGCTCGTGGAGCTCAACAACTACTTTGCGCTCTTCTCCGTCGCCAGCCTCTCCATCTGGTTCTGGATGCACGGCGATGCGACGACCGGCTCGATTGCGATCGCCATCGGCCTCGTCATGCGCATCAACGGCATGTCGCAGTGGATCATGTGGGAGGTCTCCGGCCTCTTCGAGAACATCGGCATGGTCTATGACGGCATGGACATGCTGGTGAAGCCGCACGAGATCAAGGATGCGACCTCTGCCCGCACGCTGAAGGCCGACAAGGGCGAGATCCGCTTCGAGAACGTCCGCTTCCACTACGGCAAGAACAAGGGCGTGATCGAGAACCTCTCGCTGGACATTCGTCCCGGCGAGAAGATCGGGCTCGTCGGCCGCTCCGGCGCCGGCAAGACCACGCTGATGAACATGCTGCTGCGCTTCTACGATCTGGAAGGCGGGCGCATTCTCATCGACGGGCAGGACATATCCGGCGTGACGCAGGACAGCCTGCGCGCGCTGATCGGCGTGGTAACGCAGGATACCTCCCTGCTGCACCGCTCGATCCGGGAGAACATCGCCTATGGCAAGCCCGGCGTTTCCGACGAGGAGATCATCACGGCGGCCAAGCGCGCCAATGCCTGGGACTTCATCCAGGCGCTCGAGGACCTGCAGGGCCGCAAGGGGCTCGATGCGCAGGTGGGCGAGCGGGGCGTGAAGCTTTCCGGCGGCCAGCGCCAGCGCATCGCGATCGCCCGCGTCTTCCTGAAAGACGCGCCGATCCTGATCCTCGACGAGGCGACCTCGGCGCTGGATTCGGAAGTGGAAGCCGCAATCCAGGAAAACCTGTTCTCGCTGATGGAGGGCAAGACCGTGATCGCGATCGCCCACCGCCTCTCGACGCTGACCGAAAT
>CAMFHT010000435.1 GCA_945952245.1 uncultured Rhizobium sp.
GGCTCGACATGCCCGGCGTCAGGCGGCGGTAGGAGTTCACATAGGGTGCCATCATCGCCAGCGCATTCGGCACGTAGCGCTGCATGCCGCCGATGAAGTGGCGGAAGAGGTCGGATTCGGAACCATCCGTCTCGGAAAAGATGTTCCTGCCCGTCTTGGAATCCACCACCGACTGATGGATGTGCATGGCGGAACCGGCCTGGCCCTGCAGCGGCTTTGCCATGAAGGTGGCGTAGATGCCGTGCTTCAGCGCCGCTTCGCGGATCGTGCGCTTGAACATGAACACCTGATCGGCCAGTTCCAGCGGATCGCCGTGGCTGAGGTTGATCTCGAGCTGCGCCGGGCCTTCTTCATGGATCAGCGTGTCGATCTCCAGGCCCTGCTTTTCCGAGAAGGCATAGATGTCGTCGACCAGTTCGTCGAATTCGTTGACGCCCGCAATCGAATACCCCTGTCCGCCGAGGATCGTGCGTCCCGAGCGGCCCTTCGGAGGCTGGAGCGGGTAGTCGGGATCCTCGTTCATGGCGACGAGATAGAATTCGATTTCGGGGGCCACCACGGGCTTCCAGCCCTTCGATGCGTAAAGGCCCATGACACGGCGCAGCACGTTGCGCGGGGTGTAGGTGGTGGGTTCGCCGTCGATGTCGACCACGTCGCAGATCACCTGCGCGGTCGGGTCGTCTTCCCAGGGTACGATGGCAAGCGTGGAAAGGTCGGGCAGAAGCTTCAGGTCGCTGTCGCGCTCGTCATAGCGGAAGCCGCCGGACTCATCCGGGTACTCGCCGGAAATGGTGTGGCGGAACACGGCATTCGGCAGCGCCAGCGAGGTCTTTTCGTTGAACTTGGAGGTCAGCATCATCTTGCCGCGGGCAACGCCTGCAAGGTCGGGCGTGATGCATTCGATGTCTTCGATGCCGCGGGCGCGAAGCCATTCTCCGGCTTCCTTCCAGTTCGTGACACCCCGGAGCGATTGCGCTGCGACGGACTCGGCTTGTTTAGAGGCTTTCTTTTCTGATTTGCTTTTCTTCAGAGGCATGTCTCACCAAATGGACGTTGATAATGACGAGCATCTTACCCAAGGAAAGAAAATAAGCGAGGGGGGCAGTAACTTGACTTTCCGGCTTTTCGGGTGAAACAGCGGGCTTTCTTCGAGCGGAGTGGCCGATTTGACGGTGAATTGCGATGTTCTGGTGCTCGGCGCGGGCGCCGCGGGGCTGATGGCGGCGATCCGTGCCGGCCATCGCGGACGGCGCGTGATCGTCGTCGACCATGCGCGCGCGCCTGCGGAAAAGATCCGCATTTCCGGCGGCGGGCGCTGCAACTTCACCAATATCCATGCCGGGCCCAAGGCCTATCTCTCCGCCAATCCCCATTTCGCGAAATCGGCGCTTTCACGCTATACGCCGCGCGATTTCCTCGACCTCGTGGAAAAGCACCGTATACCCTGGCACGAAAAGACGCTCGGCCAGCTGTTCTGCGACAACAGCGCGAAAGACATCATCGCCATGCTGCTCAACGAGCTGGAAGCAGCCGGCGGCAGGCTCATGCTCCAAACCGCGGTCCGGCGCGTTGACAAGGCGGAGACCGGCTTCCGCATCGCGCTGGAGGGGGAGGGCGAGATCCACGCACAGTCGCTCATCGTCGCCACCGGCGGCAAGTCGATCCCGAAGATGGGGGCAACGGGCTTCGCTTATCAGCTGGCCCAGCAGTTCGGTCTTGGCGTGACGGAGACGCGGCCGGCGCTCGTGCCGCTGACGCTGGAGCCGGTGCTGCTCGAACGGCTCTCGGCGCTTTCGGGCGTTGCCTCGGATGCGGAGGTGAGCCATGGCAAGACCCGTTTCCGGGAAGCCATGCTCTTCACCCACCGGGGCTTGAGCGGTCCGTCGATCCTGCAGATCTCCTCCTACTGGCGCGAAGGCGACGAGATCACGCTGAAGCTGATGCCGGATCTCGACCTTCTTGACGTTCTGAAGGACGCCAAGACGAAGCGTGGCAAGCAGGCGGTGCAGACCGTGCTTGCCGAGCACGTGCCGAAGCGGCTTGCCCAGCATGTGGCCGAGGAGCTGAAGATCGAGCGCCCGCTCGCCGATCTCTCGGACAAGGTCCTGCAGCAGGCCGCATTGGCACTTCAGAACTGGAAGATCCGCCCCGGCGGCTCGGAAGGCTACCGCACCGCGGAGGTCACGCTCGGCGGCGTCGATACGGCGGCGCTCGACCAGAAGACCATGCAGGCGAAATCCGTGCCCGGTCTCTTCTTCGTTGGCGAATGCGTTGACGTTACGGGCTGGCTGGGCGGTTATAATTTCCAGTGGGCCTGGGCCTCCGGCCATGTGGCCGGCGAAGCGGCCTAGAGCTGTTTCCAATCAAGTCGGAAACGGCTCCAGGCGGCGCAATGCCGCATCGCTAAGGGTTTTCCCTCGCTTGCACCGAATCCCGAAAATGTGAATGATTCAGGATAGTTTTTCTCGACTATATGCTGCATTTACGCCATGCTTTAATGCTTGTTAATGTACCGATGTCATCCTGCCGTCATGCCAGCGCGGCTTGCGGCCGGTGACATGAAGTCCATGCTGGAAGCCGGAGGTTTCGGCATGGACGAGTAGGGGCATTGACGTGCGGCTCAGCTGCGCCAGATGCACCAAGGCTGTTGAATTTGCGCATGATCCTCGTGAACCGGAAAGGGTCCCCAAGGGTTATCCGCTCTCAGGTTCAGGAAGGTATGCCAGTCATGAAACAGGATCGCCGCCGCGCCCGCGCCATTGCCATCGCCGCCACCGAAACGGAAACCCGCGCCCAATGGCTGCGTCTCGGCCTTCTGACCGGGCTGGCGATTGCCGCTGCCGGTATCGTCTTCGGGCTCGTCGCCTGAACGGCATGCGCTGAAATGAAATAGGCCGGCGCTTGACGCACCGGCCCTGACGTTCGGGATTTGACACCCTGACGCGATGATGATCCTCAGGCTGTCGGGCCCTGGGTCAGGATCACGGGGATCAGTAGATCACCCCAGTTGCCGCCGCCGCCATGGTGGCGGGCGGAGCGCACGAGCTCCACGGAAA
>CAMFHT010000436.1 GCA_945952245.1 uncultured Rhizobium sp.
GACGGTCGCGACCGTCGCTGGCAGGAGGCCTTCGCGCATGCGGTGGCCTTAGCAGCGCGCGGGGGTGTTGTCATGCGATCGCTGCGCTTCCGGGCCGTGCGTCTTGCGGTAGGGTGCGAGACATTCCCGAGCTGCCAAAGCTGGAAGCAGGAGGCCCCGCATGTTCTCCCATATCAGCGTCGGAACGAATGCCTTCGAGCGAGCAGAGGCTTTCTATGGCGCGCTTTGCGGCGCATTGGGGTTGAAGCTGCGCTTTCGTGATCCGGAAGCCGCAGCTGCCGCATGGCAGCCGACAGCTTCCGACCGACCCCTGCTGTTCCTGACCCGTCCGTTCGATGGGCAGGCCGCCACGCCCGGGAACGGCCACATGGTGGCCTTCCTGGCCGAAAGCCGTGCGACCGTCGACGTCTGTCACGCGATAGCGCTGGCCCATGGTGGGAGTTGCGAAGGGCCCCCGGGCCTGCGGCCGCATTATCACGCACATTATTACGGGGCCTATTTCCGCGACCCCGATGGCAACAAGGTCTGCGTCTGCTGCCATCGGGCGGAGTAATACTCTCCTTCGTCAACCGTGCTGTGCGTTGAGCCCGGCAAAGACCTGCGCAAAGCTGCCGCTGATTTCGGCGAAGCGCAGCGGCTTGCAGCGCTCGACGATGACCTCCGTGGCTTCAGGCTGCGTTTCGAGGGTCGTCATCACCTCATTGGTGAAATCGGCGAGCGGCATCGCGGCCGGATCGACCGCCTGATGCGGGCCCATCAACTCGGTCTGCACATAGGGCGGGGCGATCTCGATGACCTCGACCGATGTGTGCTTGAGCTGCTCGCGCAGGCCGATCGACCAGGAATGGATCGCGGCCTTGGTCGCGCTATAGGTCGGTGCGATCGCGAGCGGTACGAAGGCGAGACCGGACGAGACGGTCAGGACGGTCGCCTGCGGCTGTTTAAGGAGATGTGGCAGCAGCGCGGTGGTCAGGCGGATCGGGCCGAGCAGGTTGGTCGCGATCGTCTCCTCGGCGATGGCGAGATTGTCGGCGGCCGGCAGGTTCTCCGGCTTCATGATGCCGGCATTGTTGATGACGGCGTTCAGGCTCGGGAAGCGCTCGACGGCCTGACGGGCGAAACCTGCGATATCGGCCTCGTCCTGGATGTCGAGCAGCATCGATTCCATGCCGGGATTGGCGGCGGTGACCGCGTCGAGCACGGCTTCGCGGCGCCCGGCGATGACGACCTTGTTGCCCTTGGCGTGCAGAGCCTCGGCCAGTGCCCGGCCAATGCCCGAGCCGCCGCCGGTGATGAGGATGGTGTTTCCGGAAATCTTCATGGCAAGGCCCTCTCGTGGTTGCGTGAGACGAGATGGCGCCCATACTCTTCATTGGAAAGAAGGCGCTCGGAAGTGCCATACGCACCAAAAGGAGAGTGTCGGATGCAGGCGATCCGGACCGCCATGGCAGCGATGCATCAGCGCAGCGAGGCGATCCCTCCGGTCAGCCCGGCGGTGGAGTCGCTGGTACGGCAGGTCATCGCGCAGGTCGCCGACAAATGGACGATGCTGGTGCTGGAGGCGTTGGAGGAGCACGGCACGCTGCGCTTCACCGAGGTTGGCCGCATCGTCGGCGGCATCAGCCAGAAGATGCTGACCAAGACGCTGCGCGAGATGGAGCGCGACGGGCTGGTCGTCCGCACCGTCCATCCGGTGATCCCGCCGCATGTCGACTACACGCTGACGGAACTGGGGCGAGAGCTCAGCGCCGCCTTCTGCGGAGTCTGGACCTGGGCTGAGACGTACTACGCCGAGGTTTCGGCGGCGCGAAAGGCGTTCCGAGAGCGGGAAGGCGGCGCGTGAACGCTCAGAGGTCCTTGGTCAGGTAGATCCGGGTCGCGCCCGGTGGCTTCGGCGTGATCTCGCCAAAAACCTGCCAGCCGAGCTTAATCATCGGGACGGTAAGGATGAAGCGCTTCTACTCCGCCGCCGGCTGCAACGATAGGCTGGGGGCCGGGATCAGGGCGATGGCATGCGTGGCCATATCCGCAGAGGTCTCGGGATCGCTGCGCAATTCGCTGGGAGTACGGGCACGGGGCGCGGGGCCGCCTTGGGCTTCGATCCAGAGTGCAATTGCCTCGGGAGCGTTGAGCAGGGCCTCATCCAGCATATCGCCGGCCGCGAAGCAGCCGGGTAGATCGGGAAACCAGACGCCGACGGCATGGTCGGGGCCTGCATCCTCGATGATGGCGACGTAATAGGTCATGTCAGTCGCGCGGCCAGCCTGCCTGCTTGTAAATCTTCAACACGAGACCGGGTCCGAAACTCTTCTTCGGATGCGGTACCACGATAGTGTCACGGACGCCGGGCTTTTTGAAGACGTGATGCGAACCGGCGACGCGCACGCACTCCCAGCCCTCGCGTGCGAGGCGGCGAATGATGTCGGCGCTGTTGTTGAGCATTGGACCAAGGCCTCAGTTTAGACCTCGATCGTATAGCTGCCAAAAGGTTGCGATCAACAATCGCTGGATTGGAGTTACTTGCGCACTCTGCCGTAGCCCTAGAATGGATCAAGCACTCAGCCAGCCTTCTGCACGAAGCTATCCAGCACCATCTTCCGGCCGGCCTTGTCGAAATCGACGGTGAGCTTGTTGCCGTCCACGCTCGCCACCGAGCCGGGGCCGAACTTGACGTGGAAGACGCGGGCGCCCTCGCCATAAGCGGATTCGCCTGATGATTTGGCAGTGAGTTCGCCCTCGATCAGCAGCGGGCCGCGCGGACGTGAGCCTCCTCCCGAGCCGAAGCCTCGCCCGCTTTCCGAGAAGCCGCTGCCGCCGCTGTTCTTCGCGCGGTTCTCCTGCGCGCGCTGCCAGCCCGGTGTGTTATAGCTGGAGCCGAAGCTCTCCATCCGGTCGAAGCGCGAGGCGCCGTAGCCGCCTTGGCTATAGCTGGACGCGGCTTGCTCGACCTCGACATGCTCCTCCGGCAATTCGTCGATGAAGCGCGAGGGCAGGCTGGTCTGCCAGAGGCCGTGGATGCGCCGGTTCGAGGCGAAATAGAGCTTCAGCTTCTTGC
>CAMFHT010000437.1 GCA_945952245.1 uncultured Rhizobium sp.
GGCTGAAGCAGATCGTCGCGGTCATTGCCGACGAGAACGTGCGCCGCCACTACCAGCAGGACATCCGCGACCGGCTGAATGCCTTCTTCCAGGCTTCGTCTCCCGGCCGCAATAACAGCCAGGGTCGCCGGCAGGGTGGCGGCGAGCGGCAGGGCAGGCGGGGTGGCCCCGGCCAGCCGGCGCTCGGTCCGCAGGCCATGGGCACGGGCATCGTCTCCGACCGGCTCACGAGCTCCGGCCTCGTGCGTCAGTCCGACCAGCCGAAGCTTCGGGAGGCGGTGCTGGCGCTGACGGTCGTCAACCATCCGAGCCTGCTGCGCGAGGATTATGACGAGATCGCCCACATCGACTTTGCCAATCGCGATCTCGAACGTCTCTGGTCGGCGCTGATCGGCGAGGCCGCCAATGCCGGCAAGGATCTTTCGCGCGAACACCTTCTGGAGCGGCTTGACCTGCAGGGCTTCGGGCCGCTTGTGAAGGCTCTGGAGCAGCAGGTGCGCAATGCCCGCCTCTGGACCGCGACCGCGGAGGCGGCCCCGGAAGATGCGCGGGAAGGCTATAACCAGGCATTGGCGCTCCATAAGCGCAGCCGGGCGCTGCGCTGGCAGAAGATCGAACTGGAGCGGGAGATCGCCGAGGCGACGGAGGCCGACGACGCCGACCGTGTCGAGCGGCTGATGAACTCGCTGCAGGAAGTCCACCTCGAAGGCCTCCGCCTCGAGAACCAGGACGCCATCGTCGATGGCTTTGGCATTCTCTCCGGCCGCGTGAAGGGCGCTGCGACAAACGCGCATTGACGATGGACGTGGTTGATAAGTGGCTGGCAAGGGAAGAATTCCTTGTGCAAGCGGCCCCCTCACCCCCTGCCGGACCCTCTCCCCGCGGGGGAGAGGGGGAATGCCGCAACGGCGCCACGAGTCTCCTCTACCCAGCGGGGAGAGGATGCCGGCAGGCAGGTGAGGGGGCCGCTTGCACGAACCCCAGTGACTTTCCCGCCCATTACGGGCCGGACGCAAAATTCGAGGAGTTAGACGCGAAGCGGCTAAACTTCAAATTTCGCAAGGACTTGGATAAGACAGGCAGCGGGTGCCCCGCAAGCTACCCTTCGTAAAACCCGCGAAAGCGCTCGCGCAGCTGCAGCTTCGAGACCTTGCCCGTTGCCGTCATCGGCAGGGCGTCCACGAAGACGACGTCATCGGGAACCTGCCACTTCGCCATGCGCGTCGCGACCTCGGCGAGAATGTCTTCGGCGGTGACCGTCGCCCCGGGGCGGAGCACGGCGCAGAGGAGGGGGCGCTCCGACCATTTGGGATGCGGAACGGCGATGGCGGCAACGGTGGCGACGCCGGGGCAGGCAAGCGCTGCGGCTTCGAGTTCGAGCGAGGAGATCCACTCGCCGCCGGATTTGATCAGGTCCTTGGTGCGATCGACGATTTCCATGTCGCCGTCGGGGTGGATCACCGCGACATCGCCCGTCCTGAACCAGCCGTCTGAGACCGCCGCGGCGCTCGCCTCCGGATTGTTGTAATAGGCCGAGGCCACCCATGGTCCCCGCACCAGAAGGTCGCCGCGGGACTGGCCGTCATGCGGCAGGGTCTCGCCCTGTTCGCCCTCGATCTTGATGTCGATGCCGAAGATGGGGCCGCCCTGGCGGAGCTTGCGCGCGGGCGCGGGGTCGCTTGCCCAGGCAAGATCCGGCACGCAGAAGGTGGCGAGTGGGCTGGTTTCCGTCATGCCCCAGCCATGGCCCATGCGGATCCCGAACTCAGCCTCCATGGCCCGCATGATCGGCTCGGTGAGTGCGGAGCCGCCGACCAGCGTCTCGGTCAGTCGCGCCGGCTTGCGGCCCCGGCGGCGCATTTCCTCTATGAGCCCGGTCCAGACGGTGGGCACGCCGAAGCTGCCGGTCACGCCCTCCTCGTCCATGGCGGTGAACACGGAGGCGCCATCGAGCCGAGGGCCGGGCATGACCATGGACGTGCCCGAAAGCAGGCAGGTATAGGGCAGGCCCCAGGCGTTTACATGGAAGAGCGGCACCACCGCCATCATCACCTTGTCGTGCCCGAAGAGCGGCAGCGCCGAGATGAGCGTGGTGAAGGAATGCAGGATCTGCGAGCGGTGGCTGAAGAGCACGCCTTTCGGATTGCCCGTGGTGCCGGACGTATAGCAGAGCGCGCAGGCCGTGGTTTCCGGCAGGTCCGGCCAGTCGAAATCGCCGGCGCCCGTCTCGGCGGCGAGCAGGCCTTCGTAATCAAGGCAGCCGGCCGGCACTTCCGGCGGCAGCGGCCCGCCATCGGAGAGTGCGACATAACCCATCCCGGCAGGCAGCCGGTCATTCAGGCCACCGACGAGACCGGCAAGCGGCGTGTCGAAGAACAATAACCGGTCTTTCGCATGGTTGGCGATCCACTCGATCTGGTCCGGGAACAGCCGGGGATTGATGGTGTGGCAAACCGCTCCGACGCCGGCGATCGCATAATAGAGTTCCAGGTGCCGGTTGCTGTTGAAAGCAAGCGTTGCCACCCGGTCGCCCGGCCTGATGCCGAGCCGGACGAGCGCATGGGCGAGCCGGTGCACGCGCCGGCGTATCTCGGTGAAAGTGAAGCGCCGCCGCTGGCCATCCGCACCGATGGAAACGATCTGCCCCTCCGGCCGGCTTCGCGCCGCATGTTCCAGCACCGCCGGTATCGACAATTGCCGCGTCATCATAAGGCCTTCGAGCATTGGGCGTCTCCTCTTGCGCGTTTCACGCCAGCAGAGTTTTGCCTTGACGGTGTTTTCGCAAATTCTAAAACTGGGTTTGTTTTAGGGAGAGTCGCTTCTGGCTGTGGATTTTTGCCAAAAGCGACATTTGCACGGCGGGCTTCGCCGCCAGAACGGGTTTTGCGGTCTGCAATTCATGCTAGGGTCGCGCGCAGAAAACGGGGCCGGAGCGCGCCGGAACGAAAAAAAAGGAGGAAGATTGCTCATGACGGGAGCGTTCTTGAACCATTTGCGCGGCGAAATTGTCGGTCTGAAGGAGAACGGGCTCTACAAGAACGAGCGCGTCAT
>CAMFHT010000438.1 GCA_945952245.1 uncultured Rhizobium sp.
GGTGCGGGGGCCGTCGGCACCCATCAACGGGGGAGCCACCTTGGCGGCAAGTGCGGTGTTGGTCAACAACGTTGCGATATCGGAGGTCTGCTTCTGCAACGTCGCGCGAGCGTCGCCCAACACGGATACATACCGCGGGTCGGACATTGCCTGCGCCTGGCCGTTGAGGCGTTCGGCATCGGCGGCGAGCCGGTCCAGCGTCGGTCCCTGTTTGCGCAAGGCATCCACATCGAGCTGGCCGTTGGCGAACAGATGATCGGGTGCGACGTTCATGCCGGCGTCGGCGGTCGGCTTGAGCACCTGCGCCGCCAATCCAAGCACCACATCGGAGACCTGTTGACCGGTCTTCAACGGGCTACCCAGCAGGGGGACGGCGGCCACGATGTTCCACGGCACCGAATGCGTGGCGTCGCGGGCGGCCTGAGCCGGCTACCGCAAAAATCGGGTAGGACTCATGCCTGCCCATGATCGCCGTTCAATCGTTTTGATTTTTCAGCTCGCGGCAAGGCTGGTAAATTGCGGCGAATCATCGGCGCACGTTCCTCCCATGTCTCTGGCGCCGCGACAGGCCCGTCATGTCCCTTTCTACCCTCGCACCGGAGGCGCCCCCGCCCTGGTATCGCACCCGCAGTTCGCTCGTCTTCTGCTCTGCCATGGTCGTCAACGGAATGGCTTTGCCGTTCTTCTCGGTCTTCCTGCACGATCTCGGCTTTTCCGATTACGAGATCGGCGTCATTCAGGGCCTGCCGCTCATCGTGCGCGTTATTGTCATGCCGCTTGCGGCCATGGTGGCTGATCGCCTGCCTGACAGGATCTATGTCCTGATCGGCTCCGGCCTGCTCTCCCTCGCCACCGCCATCGGGCTTCTGACGGTCAACACCTTCCTGCCGGTGCTGCTGCTCTACACGCTGCAAGGGGCCGTCTATGCGCCGTTCATTCCCGTTTCGGAATCGCTCTTCATGACCGGTGTGCGCCGCTGGGGCTATGATTACGGCGGCATGCGGCTCTGGGGTTCGGTCGCCTTCATCGTGAGCACCCTGGTCGGGGGCTATGCGATCGATGCGTGGGGCGGCGGCGTCGTGCTGTTCGGCATGGTCTTCGGCTTCACCATCATGGTGCTGCTCGCGCTCGTCTCGCCCCGCACCGGCCCATCCCGCACGGCACGGCCCGACGTCAAGACCGGCCCCCGTCCGCTCAGCCGCAAGGATCTGCAGCTCGCCATGATCGGTGCCTCCGTCGTGCAGGGCAGCCACGCCATGATCTATACCTTCGCCTCCATTCACTGGCTTGAACTCGGCTTTCACGGCGGTTGGATTGCGATCCTGTGGTGCACGGGGGTTTTGGCGGAAGTCATGACCTTCCTGTTTTCGAAGCGGCTCTATCAACGCTTCAACGGCTGGACACTGATGGCGATCGGCACCGTTGCCGCAATCATCCGATGGACGCTCTTTCCGTTCCCGACCGGCTATGGTTGGTTCCTGGCGCTGATGAGCATGCACGCGCTCACCTTCGCCTTCTGCCACATCGGCATCCAGCGTCTGATCGTGGAAACCGTGGGAGCGGACCAGGAAGCAACGGCGCAGGGGAACTACTACTTTTACAACGGCACCTTCATGGCGCTGGTCACGTTCGCCTCCGGCTGGCTCAACATCCGCTTCGGCGTGCACGCCTACCAGATCATGGCGCTGGTTGCCGGCGCGGGCGGCCTCATCGCCATCCTGGGCTGGCTTCGCCGTCCGGCCCGGACGGGCATTCGCGCAACAGCCGCCTGAAGGCTCTCGACTTTTCAGGAAGGAAACCCATTTTACCGGCAAGCGGACGGTAAAGTTTGTGTTAAACCCTGACTATGAATCAGTCGTATGAGTAGCCTGCACGGTGAGCGATAGCGAGTTTCAGCCGGCCGCATTGAAGAGCGAAGCCCTTGACGGTGGCGGCGAACGGCTTGTCCTGTCCGGCTCCTGGCGCTCGACGGGCCTTCCCACGGTGCTCGAACCGGTCGAGAAGATACGCACCGGATTTTCCGGCAAGCAGCTCGAACTGGACATGCGCGATGTCGATCATATCGACACCGCCGGTGCCTGGCTCGTGAAGCAGATGATGGTCGCCGCGGCTGCGAACGGGGCCGAGGTCTACACGGTGGGCCTGTCGCCTGCCGTCGAGGAACTGCTGGGCGCGATGCCGGAAAAGCTGCCGGAGCCGAAGAGCTCCGGCGCGGGCAAGACCACGCTGTTCGAACGCATCTTCACGCCCCTTGGCAAGACCGCCTATTCCTTCTGGGATGACAGCGTCATGGCCATGAACATCCTGGGTGCCGCCGTCCGCGGTGCCCAGCTGAAGTTCGGCCGCCGCAGCGGGCTTTCCCCTGCCGCCGTCGTCAACCAGCTGGACAACATGGGTGTCCGGGCCGTGCCCATCATCCTGCTCATGTCCTTCCTCATCGGTGCGATCATCGCGCAGCAGGGCGCCTTCCAGCTCCGCTACTTCGGTGCCGAGATTTTTGTCGTCGACCTGGTGGGCATCCTGCAGCTGCGCGAAATCGGCGTGTTGCTCACCGCCATCATGATCGCCGGCCGCTCGGGAAGCGCCATTACTGCCGAAATCGGCTCGATGAAGATGCGGGAGGAAGTGGACGCTCTGCTCGTGATGGGCCTCAACCCCGTGGGCGTGCTGATCTTTCCGCGGCTCGTAGCGCTTGCGATCGCGCTGCCGCTTCTCACCATTCTTGCTAACTTCGCCTCGCTGTTCGGGGCTGCCGTCGTCGCGCTCATCTATTCCGGGATCACCTTCGAGGTCTTCCTCACCCGCCTGCACGAGGCGGTCGCCTTCTCCACGGTCATTGCCGGCATGGTCAAGGCGCCGTTCATGGCCCTCATCATCGGCGTCGTTGCGGCCGTCGAAGGGCTCAAGGTTGGCGGCAGTGCGGAATCGCTCGGCAAGCAGGTCACGGCTTCGGTGGTGAAGTCGATCTTCGTCGTCATCCTGATGGATGGCCTGTTCGCCATGTTCTATGCATCGATAGGGTTCTGAGCATGGCGCGCAAATCGAAACCC
>CAMFHT010000439.1 GCA_945952245.1 uncultured Rhizobium sp.
GCACGGACGCTTCCGCAGTCTCCTGCGCACGTCCATCTTCTTCAACCGGCTGGCAACGCCGCCCGACGAGCGGGATTGACAAACGGCCAATTCCGGCGCGGCGGAATGGCGCATGGCGGGCGGCAGCGGCCAATTTTCTTGATTTTGAAAATCAACTTATGGCAATCCCTCCTCATTCCCATCGAGGACATCAGGCCATGACCATGTTTTCCCGCCGCTCGCTCCTGAAGACTGCCGCCCTTGCCGGCGCCGGCGGCGTGGCGGGTGTGATGGCGGGACGACTCGGTCTGGCCAATGCCTTCGCGGCACCCGTCGAACCCCTGGAGATCAAGACCCGCCCCCTCGACTTCGACCTCACCGGCAAGGGCCCGACCAGGGGCATGATGACCTTCGGCGATCACGACATGCCGCCGGTGCTGCGCGCCATCAAGGGGGAGGAATTCGCCGCACGGCTCGTCAACACCCTGAAGGAACCGACGACGATCCACTGGCACGGCATGCGCCTGGAGAACCGTATGGACGGCGTGCCGGTGCTGACCCAACCTTACGTCTACACCGGCGATCGTTTCGACTACCGTTTCACGCCACCCGATGCCGGCACCTTCTGGTATCACCCGCACTGCAACACGCTGGAGCAGATGGGCCGCGGCATGGCGGGCATGCTGATCGTCGAGGGCAAGGACGACCCGGCCTTCGACGCGGATCTTCCCGTCCTGCTGCGCGACTGGCGCCTCGGCGGCAATGGCCAGTTCATCGAGGCCTTCAAGCCGCGCGATGCGGCGAAGACCGGCACCTACGGCACCTTCCGCACCGCGAACTGGAAGAAGGAGCCCGAGCTCGAAGCGCCCGCGGGCGGCATCGTGCGCCTGCGCCTGCTCGCCGCGGACGTGACGCGCATCTACAATTTCAAGCTCGAGGGTGCCGAGGCGGACGTGATCGCCATCGACGGCAATCCGGTACCGGAGCGCTTCCGGCTGGACACGCAGATGGTCGGCCCCGGCCAGCGGCTCGATCTCGCGATCCGCATGCCGGACGGCGAAGGGGCAAGGGTCAATCTCATGGACATCAGGGGCAGCCAGCCGAAGCTGGTGCTGGCTCTGAAGCCCGTCGGGCAATCGCTGAAGCGCAATCTCGGCGATCTCGGCAAGCTCACCGCCAATCCCGTGCCGGACTTCGATGCGGGCTCGGCAGGCAATCTCGACATGGTGCTTTCGGCCACCGCCGAGAACAAGCCGACGACCAGCATATGCGGCACGATCGGCTATACGTTCTGGTCGATCAACAATGTCGCCTGGTCGGGCGATACGGACCCGACGGCCCCTCTGGCTGAGCTGAAGCAGGGCAAGAGCTACCGCATCCGGCTCGGCAACCCCACCCCGCATGCGCATCCGATCCACCTGCACGGGATGAACTTCGTGGTGCTCTCCTCTTCCATGAGAACCGTTCAGCCCTTCGTCACCGATACCTGGCTGATGCTGCCGGACGAGAAGGTGGAGCTCGGCCTTGTGGCGGACAATCCCGGGGACTGGGTGTTCCACTGCCACATCATCGAACACCAGAAGACGGGCATGACCACCTATTTGCGCGTGGTATAAGCCCCGCGGCAGCACTGCCGGTATTGACAAGCGGCCAGCAACGGGAAAGGAAATCAGACCCGTTTTATGTGCAAAGAGCCGGATTGGTCGCTTCTCGATGTTGATAATTGATACCACTGCCGCACTGGAGGCAGCCTGCAAGGAACTCGCAAAGTCCGATTTCATCACCATCGATACGGAGTTCCTGCGCGAAACCACGTTCTGGCCGGTGCTGTGCCTCATCCAGATGGCGAGCCCCGACATGGAAGTCCTGGTCGATCCCATGGCCAAGGGCCTGGATCTCCAGCCCTTCTTCGACCTGATGGCGGATGGCAGCGTGACCAAGGTGTTCCATGCCGCGCGCCAGGATCTCGAAATCATCTACAATCTCGGCCGCATCATTCCGCACCCGATCTTCGACACGCAGGTCGCCGCCATGGTCTGCGGCTTCGGCGACAGCGTGTCGTACGACCAGTTGGTGCAGCGCACCAAGGGCGTGGCGATCGACAAGTCCTCTCGCTTCACCGACTGGAGCCACCGCCCGCTCTCCGAAAAGCAGCTGGCCTATGCGCTGGCCGACGTCACCCATCTGCGCGACGTCTACAAGGTGCTCAAAGAGCAGCTGGAGCGCGAGGGGCGCACGCTCTGGGTTTCCGAGGAAATGGCGATCCTGGAATCGCCCGCCACCTATGACATGCCGCCGGAAGAAGCCTGGCTGCGCTTCAAGATGCGGCTGAAGAAGCCGCAGGAGCTTGCAATCCTGCGCGAGGTTGCCGCCTGGCGCGAGCGGGAGGCGAGAAGCCGCAACGTGCCGCGTTCGCGCGTCTTGAAGGACGACACCATCTTCGAAATCGCCCAGCAGCAGCCGAAGGATGCCGAGGCGCTTGGGCGGCTGCGCACCGTGCCGAAGGGCTGGGAGCGTTCCGCCGGCGGTGCGGCCATCGTGGAGGCCGTCAACACGGCGCTCGCGCTGCCCCGCTCCGACATGCCGCCGCCACAGCGCCATGCGCAGGCGCCCGAAGGGGCGGCTGCCGCGACGGAACTGCTCAAGGTCCTGCTCAAGCTCATCGCCGACAAGCAGGGTGTCGCCGCCAAGGTGATCGCCAATACCGACGATCTCGAGAAGATCGCCGCAGAAGGCGAGAAGGCGGATGTGCCTGCCCTCTCCGGCTGGCGCCGCGACCTTTTCGGCGAGACCGCCCTGAAGCTCATCAGCGGCGGCGTGGCGCTGCGCTTCGTCGACAAAAAGGTGGAAGCGGTGGAGCTCTGAGATGAAGGGTTACTGGCTGATCCTGGGCACTGCGGTGACCGACCCGGAAGCGCAGGCCGAATATGGTCGGCTCTGGGGCCCGATCGCGGAACGATATGGCGCCCGCGTGATCCGCGAGCCGAAGGCGCTGGGGCTGATCGAAGAGCGCAGCGACACGGCCCGCCTACACGTGGTGGAATCCCCAGATTATGCCTCGGTCAAGGAC
>CAMFHT010000440.1 GCA_945952245.1 uncultured Rhizobium sp.
CTGTTTCCCTGGCTGCGGAGCGCGGAGACGAGGCCATCGAGCATCTCGCTGGTGAAAGCGGAAAACTCTGCGCCGCGCATCAGCACATGCAATTCGCTCACGAACGAGATGACGTTCGATTTGTGCGAACCGTCCTCCCACAGGATGTCCTTGTACAGAGACAGCAGCGCCGCAAGGGATTGAGGCCTGGCCTGTCCACCGCTCGAATAGCGAAGTACATATCCTTGGTTGTATCCGCTGACAGAGTATTCAATATTAGGCATTTCTGTATTTTCCTAATTCAGGAATGGATGTGTCAAATCGAAACGCACTCGTGAAAGAGCCAATACGCCGATTTTTCGGCTGATTTATATCGATATTCGTGAATTGCAAGGGCGAACCCACGTTTTTATCAGGCTCTACTCATTTTTGACTGGAGGTCAAAAATGAACATCAAGAGCCTTCTCCTGGGCACCGCCGCAGCACTCTCTTCGGTTGTATGCGCCCATGCTGCCGATGCCATCGTCGCTGCCGAACCGGAGCCGGCGGAGTACGTCAAGGTCTGCGACGCCTTCGGCAGCGGCTACTTCTACATTCCCGGAACGGAGACCTGCCTGAAGGTGGGCGGCTATGTCCGCTTCCAGGTCAACTTCAATTCCGATTCCGGCAGCAACCGAGGCTGGGACAGCTTCACGAAGACCGATCTGAAGTTCTCGGCCAAGAGCGAATCCGAACTCGGCGCGCTCGAAAGCTATGCCGAAGCAATTGCCGTCGATGGCGGTTCGCTCGGCATCGATGCCGCCTACATCTCGCTCGGTGGCTTCAAGGCCGGTCTCTATTACGGCTACTGGGACAACGGCATTGGCGAGAACTCCAGCTGGAACAAGACTTCCCGCTTCAACAGCATCGGCTACAGCTTCTCGAACGATGGCATTTCCGCCGGCTTCCAGGTCGACGAGCTCGGTGCCGGATCCAGCTCCGATTCCGATCTCGGCCTCCAGGGCAGCGTGTCCGCGACGGCTGGAGCGTTCACGGCTCAGATCATCGGCGCCTATGACACGACAGCATCCGAAACGGCCGTCAAGGCCATCCTGTCTGCCGAAGCAGGGCCCGGCACGCTGGCGCTCGCCGGCATCTACAACACCGGCGACAATGTCTACTACGGTAAGAAGTGGTCGGTTGGCGCCGCCTATTCGATCAAGGCGTCGGACAAGCTGACCATCATGCCGGAATTCCAGGTCACGCGCGATTTCGCAGACGAGAACGACTGGTTCGTGGGTGCACTCACCTCCTATCAGATCGTCGATGGCCTGAAGGCCTCTCTCGACGTGAACTATAACAAGAACGAAAGCGTGACCGGCTATTTCCGCCTGCAGCGTTCGTTCTGACACGGCCCGTGATGCGGACCTGAACAGGGGCCCGGCACAGCGCCGGGCCTTTGGCATTGCAGCATGCATGCGCCCTGGCGAAACCCGCCTACTCCTCCCGGAAAGCCCGTTCCACCTGATCGGTCAGCGGCTTCAGCATGTAGGACAGCACGCTTCGGTCTCCCGTCTGGAGAAATGCCTCCACCGGCATGCCCGGCACGAGTTCGACGCCTTTCTCCTTCAATTTCGCGACCATGTCCGGTCCGGGCTCGATCAGGACTTCGTAATAGCTGCGGCCGGTCTGCTTTTCGGTGGAGGCATCGGCGGCGACCATCGTCACGCGGCCAGTCACTTCCGGCGTATGCGCCCGATTGAAGGCGGGGAAGCGCAGCCGGGCCTCCTGCCCCATCTGCACCTGGTCTATGTCGTTGGGGTTTACCCGCACCTCGAACTGCAGCTTCGCGCCGGCCGGCACGATCTTCATGATCACGTCGTTCGGCATCACGACGCCGCCGACCGTATGGATGGTGAGTTCGTGGACCACGCCGCTGGCCGTGGCGCGGATATCGGCGCGGGAGAGCTGGTCCTGCGCCGCGATCCGGCGGGCCTCGTATTCTTCGATCTTCGATTCGGTGTCCCTGATGTCCTTCATGACGTCCGCCTGCATGGCCTGATCGACGCCGGTGATCTGCAGCTCGGTCTCGCTGATCTGGGCGAGCACCGTCGCCCTTTGCTGCAGATTGGAGCCATAGTCCCCTTCGGTCCGGGCAATCCCCTGCTGGAGATCCGTGAGCGCGGAGCCGGTCGCCAGATTCTTGGCCCTGAGATCGGCCGATATCTTCACCTGCGCCTGCAGGAGATCCAGCTGCTTCTTGCGGCTCGCGATGACCTCGTCATAGCCCTTCACCTGCTCGCGCAATTGATCGACCTTGCGGCGCAGCTGTTCCTTCTGGTTCAGGCGGGCGCTGGTACGAGACTGGAAGAACCGCGTCTCGCTCTTCATGGCTTCCTCGTCCGCCGGCCGGGCGAAGGCCTTCATCTCGGTGGGGAACCGGATCTCCTGCTCGCCGTCCCGTTCCGCCTGGAGCCGGGCGAGCCTTGCCTTCATCGTCGAAAGCTCGGCGAGCACGATGTCGAGATTGGAGCGGACGGCGGTGTCGTCGAGCCGCATCACCACCTCGCCCTCCTGCACATGCGCGCCCTCGATCACGTTGATCTTGCCCACGACGCCGCCGGTCGGGTGCTGAACGAGCTTTTCGTTTGCCTCGACGATGACGCGCCCGCCGCCAACCACGGCGCCGCTGATCTCGGCCTTGGCAGCCCAGCCGAACACGGCAGCGGCCATGACGGCAATCAGGAGGTAGCCCGTCAGGATCTGCCGTTCGAGGCCGTCCCCCTGACCTTTCTTCTTTTTGTCTGTGGTGCCGGGTGCAGGCAGTTGCGGAACGGGTTTGCCCGAGAGCGGAACGTTCTGGTGGATCATGGCAGTTCCTCTCAAGCCTGGCTTGCGGCGCGGCCAACCGGGGCCATGCGCGTCGGCGAATTGAGTTCCTTCATCACGGTCTCGGTGGGTCCGAAATGGCTGAGGCTGCCGTCCTGGATGACGGCGACCATGTTGACGCTCGAAAGCGCACTCGGCCGGTGGGCGATCATGATCACGATTCCCTTGCGCTCCCGGCCAC
>CAMFHT010000441.1 GCA_945952245.1 uncultured Rhizobium sp.
CGGCAGTTCCTTCTCGTTATTGGAGGTGATGATGACGACCGGCCGCTGTCTGGCCTTGATGGTTTCGCCGGTCTCGTAGACGTGAAACTCCATGCGGTCGAGTTCCTGCAACAGGTCGTTCGGAAACTCGATGTCCGCCTTGTCGATTTCGTCGATCAGGAGCACGCATTTGCGATCCTGTTCGAAGGCGTGCCAAAGCTTGCCTTTCTTCAGGTAGTTGGCGATCTCGTTGACGCGCTTGTCTCCGAGCTGGCTGTCACGCAGGCGCGAGACGGCATCGTATTCGTAGAGCCCCTGCTGGGCCTTGGTGGTGGACTTGATGTTCCACTCGATGAGCTCGAGCCCGAGGGCAGCGGCTACCTGCCGGGCGAGTTCGGTCTTGCCGGTCCCCGGCTCGCCCTTCACCAGAAGCGGCCTTTCCAGCCGGATCGCCGCATTGACGGCAATCATCAGGTCCTTGTCTGCGATGTAATCGGCCGTTCCCTGAAACTGCATCGGTTCTCCGCTTTTCATCCTGTCCATGTGTCGGGAGACGGAATATCCGATTGGCCGCGCCGGCGAAACTCACTTTCCGCGTGATGGTCGCCAAATGAAGAACCCGGCGCCTTAGACGCCGGGTCCTGTCATCAGATCGTGCAGTTGATCAGAACTCTTCCCAGTCCTGCGCCTGTGCCGTCGCCGTGGCGGCAGCGGACTTGACGCCAAGGGCCGAGGCGAGGCGATTGCCGAGCGCGCGTGCGGGAGAAGGCACGGGCCTGCTGGTCGCCGGCGCTGCGGCAACGGGTGCGGCAGGCTTTGCAACATGTGCCTGTGCATGCACGGCAGGCTTGCGTGCCGTGCCGTGTCCACCCGTCTCGGCAAAGCGGAACTGCGACAGCAGGTGATTGAGTTCGGCGGCTTCCGAAGCAAGCGCATGGCTCGCTGCAGTCGATTCCTCCACCATGGCCGCATTGCGCTGCGTGCCCTGGTCGATCGTGTTGACGGCGGAGCTGATCTCGTTCACCGCAGTCGACTGTTCGCGGGTCGACTGGACGATCGAGGACACATGCTTGTTGATGTCCTGGACCTGGGTCACGATCTCCGCCAGCGCCTCGCCGGTCTCGCCGACGAGGTTGACCCCCGTCTGGACCTGCTGTCCGGAATTGGTGATGAGTGCCTTGATTTCCTTCGCCGCATTGGCAGAACGCTGGGCAAGTTCGCGGACTTCCTGCGCGACCACCGCAAACCCCTTGCCGGCTTCCCCGGCACGGGCCGCTTCCACGCCGGCGTTGAGCGCCAGGAGGTTCGTCTGGAAGGCGATCTCGTCGATCACGCCGATGATGTTCGAGATCTCGCGGGAGGAGTTCTCGATGTTGCTCATCGCAACCACGGCCTTCTTCACGACCTCGCCAGACCGTTCGGCACCGATGCGGGTGCGGTCCACGAGTTCGCCTGCATCTTCTGCACGGCGGCTCGCATCGCGGATGGAGGAGGTGATCTGTTCAAGCGCGGCGGCGGTCTCTTCGACGGAAGCCGCCTGCTGTTCGGTACGCTTTGCCAGTTCGTCGGACGAGGAACGGATTTCCGCCGAGCCCGACTGGATCGCCGAGGCATTGATGCGGACGGTCTGCAGGGCCGCTTCGAGCTTCTCAACGGATGCGTTGAAGTCGTTGCGGATCGCTTCGAGCGATTCATGGAAGGGCGAGGTAATGCGGAAAGTCATGTCGCCTTCCGACAGGCGCTGCAGGCCGGCGGCAAGTTCGCTGACTGCGAACTGAACCTGACGGTCGCGCTCGGCAGCTTCTGCGGCGCGCTGGCGGCGCTCCGCATCGGTCATCGCACGGTTTTCCTCGGCCTCGCTTTCCAGGCGCAGCTTGGCGATCGTCGCGTCACGCAGCACGGCGAGCGAGCGGTTGAGTTCGCCGATCTCGTCCTTCTTGGATGCTTCCGAGAGGTCGACGTCGGTATGCCCCTCTGCAATCTGCGTGGTTGCGGAGATGACCTTGCTGAGACGCTTGCCAAACCGGTTGCCGAGAACGGCGCCGACCAGCGCCATGATCACGACGCCGAAGAGGATGAGAGCAGCGGAAATCCAGGCGAGCTGGGTGAGCTTTGCGAAGACGGCGGCCTTCGGCACGGAGACGACCACATACCAATTGGTGCCGGCAACGACCTGTACGGGATGGGCGACGGAGAGATCGACGGTGCCGTCCTGCTCAAGCGTCTCGATCACCTGACCGGGATTGTCGATCACCTTCTGATAGTTCGCGGCATCGAGACCGGACTCCTTCAGTGCCTTGCCGAGGGACTTAGGATCGGGGTGGCTGACCACGGCACCCTGGCTGCTGAAGAGCGCCACGTAGCCGACGTCGAGCGGCTTGATCTTGGAAAGGTCGGCCGAAAGGCCGTCGAGCGCAGTGTCCACGCCCGTGACGCCAAGGAACTTGCCGGCATCGAGGATCGGCAGCATGACCGAGGTCATAAGCACGTCCTTGCCGTTGATCGGGTAGAGGTAGGGCTCGGTCAGGAGGTCCTTCCCGGTCGATTTCGGGATCTGGTAGTAGTCACCGGGGCCCGCCTTGTCGTAGTCCTTCAGCGGATCGAGAACGATCTTGTCGCCGGACCGTGCGAAGTAGGGCACATAGCGGCCTGTCGCGTCATGGCCTTCCTTGTTGACGAAATCGGCATCCTTGCCGTCGAATGCGTTCGGCTCCCAGCCCGTGCTGACGCCGAGCGCCAGCGGATTGTCCTGCAGATAGGTCTTCAGCAGCAGGTTCGCCTCCTCGCGCGACGGAGAGCCGTGCTTGTAGAGCGCCATCAGGACGGAGCGGAGGTTGTTTGCAAGAACCCTTGCCTCGGTGAACCGGGTTTCGACACGCGACGCCGTCGATTCGGCAATACCCGTCATCGCATCGAGGCTTCGGTTTCTGATCTCGGTATAGGAAATCCAGAACAGAAGGCAGGCGGTTGCGATGGATATGGCCACGCCCGTCGCGATGATCGCGAACATGTTGCGGGCTGTCGCAGACTTCAGAAA
>CAMFHT010000442.1 GCA_945952245.1 uncultured Rhizobium sp.
GAAGATGCTGCGAGCCACCGCGTTGATCGCCATCTGGTTGATGGTGGAGGAGTGCAGGTCCGCCGCCTGCTTCATCAGCACGAGCTTGCGGATGACGCTTTCCGCGCCAACGACCCATCCGACACGAAGCCCCGGTGCCAGCGTCTTGGAGAAGCTGCCGGAATAGAGCGTGCGGGTGGCATTGATGTCGCCGCCATTGCGGGCAAGATCGAGCGCCAGGATCGGCGGCACCGGCTCGCCGTCGTAGCGCAGCTTTTGATAGGCCGCATCTTCGATCACGGGAATGTCCAGTTCCTGGGCGAGATCGAGCAGCTTTTCGCGGGCGGCGAGGCTCATGGTCTCGCCGGTCGGGTTCGAGAAATCAGCGGTGACATAGGCAAATTTAACGCGAGCGCCCTCGCGCACCGCCACCGCCACCGCCTGCGCGCGATAATCCTCTGCGCCGCGGTTGCCCAAGGGCGTCAGTCGGTCATAGGCTGGCTCACAGGCATTGAAGGCTTGCAGCGCGCCCAGGTAGGTGGGCCAGGTGACGAGCGCGGTATCGCCGGGCGAGAGGAAGAGCTTGCCAAGATAATCCAGCACCTGCTGCGAGCCGGAGGTGATCAGGATGTTGTCGGCCGTACAGGCAATACCGATCTTCGCCATCTCCTCGGCCAGCCAGTCACGCAGCGGCCGGTAGCCTTCGCTGACGGAATACTGGAGCGCAGCACTCGCCATCTCGCCACCCAGTACCTTGGCATAGGCAGCGCTCATTTCGGCGGCAGGAAAGAGCGCAGGATCGGGAATACCGCCCGCAAACGAGATGATGTCGGGCTTCTCCAGAAGCTTCAGAAGTTCGCGAATCTCCGACGCCTTCATGCGCGAGGCGCGACTCGCGAAGACATTTTCCCACAGCATGGCGGGGCTCCTCTTCCCTTGGAAAACATGGAGAAAGATCATCACGCACAGTTCAATAAGTCAACAATGCTGACCTATTTTGATGAGCCGGATCGATGACTTTTGCTGATGTTGGATGCAGCCATATTGATGCCCGGCAAGACCCGGAGCCCGAGCCGTTAATGCAATTCATTATCATTAGCTCAAATAGTTGTTTCCATTTGCGATTGCGGGGTTGAAACAGGGCGGGCGAAAGCGTATCGCCCCTTTCCGAACCAGATCTCACCCGCATTCTGCCGATTGCGTCCCCAGCCGAACCGACATGGAGCTGCCGATGAACCGGACCCTCAAGATCGCCATTGGCAGCATCGTCGTCGGGCTCGTCGTCCTCGGTCTCAAGGCCATCGCCTGGTGGATGACCGGTTCCATCGCGCTTCTCTCGGATGCGCTTGAGAGCATCGTGAACGTGGTCACGGCGGTTGCGGCGCTCGTCGCCATCCAGGTTGCGGCCCGCCCTGCGGATGCGAACCATCCCTACGGCCACCACAAGGCCGAGTTCTTCAGCGCCGTTCTGGAAGGCGTGATGATCATCATCGCCGCGCTGCTGATCATGAACGAGGCGGTCAAGGGTTTCATGGCGCCGCGCATGCTCGATGCACCGCTGGAAGGCCTGCTGGTCAACGGCGCGGCGAGTGTCATCAATGCCGTCTGGTGCTATGTCCTGATCTCGCAGGGCCGCCGTCACCGCTCGCCGGCGCTCGTTGCCGATGGCCGGCATCTGCTCTCCGACGTCGTCTCCTCGGTCGGCGTCACCTTCGGCGTCGGCATTGCGATCCTCACCGGCTGGGCAAAACTCGACCCCATCCTGGCGGGACTGGTCGCGATCAACATCCTCTGGTCGGGCTGGAAAGTGATCAAGGAATCCGTCAGCGGCCTACTGGACGAAGCCGTCTCGGACGAGATGCTCAAGGTGATCCGCGACCTCATTTCCGCCAATGCCACGGGCGCGATCGAGGTGCACGACCTGCGCACCCGTCACGCCGGCAAGGCAACCTTCATCGATTTCCACATGGTCGTCGCCGGCCACACCACCGTCGACCAGGCTCACGAAATCTGCGACCGCATCGAAACGGCGCTGAAGGGCAAGTTCCCCGACGGAATGATCACCATCCACGTGGAGCCGGAGAACAAGGCCAAGCACCAGGGTGTGCTGGTGTTGTGAGGAGGCACGAGATAGCCGTCGCATTTCCGGGTGAAACGCAAGGCGTTTTAGACTATCTTACCGCTTAGTCATCGATGTGGGTGAGGTAAGAAATGTCTGCAACAACATTATCCTCAAAGTTTCAAATCTCTATTCCCAAGGAAGTGCGCGAGCAATTTGACTGGAAAGCGGGACAGAAGCTGACCTTCATACCCAAGGGCAATGGGGTCATGCTGGTGCCCGTTCCTACCCTTGAGGAACTACGTGGTATAGCCAAGGGCGCCGACAAGTCGGATTATCGCGACCGGAACGACAGACTTCCATGAGAGCCGTGGTCGACAGTTCGGCATGGATCGAATGGTTGACGGAGACCGCAACGAAGGATGCATTATCCGCGTCCATGCCATCCGTGGACACATGCATCGTTCCCACCATCGTACAGTTCGAAGTGGTCAAATGGCTTCGGCGGGAAAGAGGCGAACAACGAGCTGACGCTTTCCTGGCCTATTCCAACGTTTGTATTGTCGAGCCGCTGGATACCAAAACGGCAATGATTGCCGCCGAAATTTCCGCAGAACTCAAGCTCGCAATGGCAGATGCCATCGTGCTCGCCACTGCCCGAAACGCCGGCGCCATGCTGCTGACTTGCGACGCACATTTCGAAGGCTTGGCTGACGTCACGTACGTAAAGAAGGCGCGTCATTAGCCCGGGCAGATAAAACAAAACCCCCGCAGCTTTCGCTACGGGGGCTCTGCCGCCTTGGGAGGCTTTTGTCGCTTAATTCACGGCCTTGTCGACCAGCTTGTTCTTGCCGATCCCCCGCAAGGCGCAAGCCTTGCAGAAAGGATGACCGGGAGCGGCAAGTCGCCCTTAGTTCACGGCCTTGTCGACCAGCTTGTTCTTGCCGATCCAGGGCATCATGCCGCGCAGCT
>CAMFHT010000443.1 GCA_945952245.1 uncultured Rhizobium sp.
ATCGCCGTCGTTCTCGATCGGGTCGAGGTCGAGCGCCAGTTCCACCTCGTGGATGGGGGTGCGGCCATCCAGCAGGTAGCTGCCGTCTTCGCGCTGGCGAATGAGTGTCGAGCTGTTGTCGTCATAGTTGGACGGCAGGATACCGACGATGGCTTCCAGCAGGTCCGATGGCGTCAAGATGCCTTCGGTGCTGCCATATTCGTCGACGATGATCGCCATGTGCATGGGCGTCGCCTTGAAGGTTTCGAGCGCCTTCAGGCAGGACGTGGTCTCGGGGATGGCAATCACGTTGCGCACCAGGGGCCTCAGATCGAAGCTCTGTTCATCGTGGCGCAAGGAAAGGACGTCGCGGGCATGGACCGCGCCGATCACGTTGCGGTCGTCGCCCTCGACCACGAGATATCGGGAATGCTTGCTCTCCTCGATCTCCTGGCGGATCTCCTCCAGCGTGTCGTTGACGTCGAGCGACACGACTTCGGTGCGGTGCGTCATGATCGATTTTACCGAGCGGTCGCCGAGGCCGATGATGCGGCGAAGGATATCGTGCTCCTCCTTCTCGATCACGCCGCTCTCGGCACCTTCCGCAAGAACCGCGTGCACTTCCGCCTCCGTCACCTCGTCGGCGCTCTTGGAGAGCATGCCGGTGAGGCGCATCAGGAGGTTTGCAGAGAACTCGAACAGAAACACCACCGGCGCCGCGATCTTCGACAGCACCGACATCGGCCGCGCAACGAAAACCGCAAGCGCTTCCGCATTGCCGAGTGCCAGCTGCTTTGGAATGAGCTCGCCGATGATGACGGAGAAATAGGTGATCGCGGTGACCACGACCGCGACGGAAACGGATTCGCCATAAGCGCCTATGCCCGGAATGGCCTCGAAGGCCGGCGCAACCTTGTCGGCTATCGCCGCGCCGCCATAGGCGCCGGCCAGCGTCCCGACGAGCGTGATGCCGACCTGCACGGTGGAGAGAAAGTTGCCCGGATCTTCCGCAAGGCGCAACGCGGTGAGCGCGCGCCGGTCCCCCTGCTTGGCGCGTTGCCTCAGGATCGGCTTGCTCGCGGAGACGATCGCCATTTCCGAGAGCGAAAAGAAAGCGTTGATCAGAAGAAGAACGAAGATGACTGCAATTTCAGTCGTAATCATAAACCACCATCCGGCTCGCCGCCTGCGGGACATATGTCTGAGAACGCAGCGGGCACTGGTCCGTGAAATAGTGCACCGCGGACAGAAATACAATCGCAAGCCGCCCGAACGGGTTCCGGATTGGCGAACGACTTGACCTCGTAACGAAAAAGGGCGCCCGCTGGAGCGCCCTTTCCTGATCTTTGAAACGCGACACTTACTGCGGCAGCTTGTCGTCCACGCCTTCGATGTAGAAGTTCATGCCGAGGATGGTGCCGTCGTCCGCGCTTTCGCCGTCCTTCAGCCATACCGAGCCATCCTGCTTGTTGATGGGGCCGGTGAAGGGCTTCAGTTCGCCAGACTTGATCTTGGCTTCGGTTTCCTCGGCCATCTTCTTCACGTCGTCAGGCATGTTGGTGTAGGGCGCCATGGTCAGGATGCCGTCCTTCAGGCCGTCGAAGCTCTGCTGCGCCTTCCAGGTGCCGTCGAGCAGCGCCTTGGTGCGTTTCACGTAATAGGCGCCCCAGGTGTCGACGATCGAGGAAAGCTGAACGTTCGGGCCGGCCTTGATCATGTCGGACGCCTGGCCGAAGGCCTTGACGCCGCGCTCCTCGGCAACCTGCATCGGAGCGGTGGTGTCGGTGTGCTGGGTCAGCACGTCGACGCCCTGGTCGATCAGCGCCTTGGCGGCATCGGCTTCCTTGCCCGGGTCGAACCAGGTGTTGACCCAGATGACCTTCAGCTTGAAGTTCGGGTTGACGGTGCGGGCGCCGTGCAGGAACGAGTTGATGCCGGCAACCACTTCCGGGATCGGGAAGGACGCGATGTAGCCGGCGACGCCGGTCTTCGACATCTTTGCGGCGATCTGGCCGTTGATGAAGCGGCCTTCATAGAAGCGCGAATTATAGGTCGCGAGGTTGTCCGCGGACTTGTAGCCGGTCGCATGTTCGAACTTCACGTCCGGGAACTTGGCGGCGACCTTCACGGTCGCATCCATGAAGCCGAAGGAGGTGGTGAAGATGAGGGCGCAGCCGGAACGGGCCATGCGCTCGATGGCGCGCTCGGCATCCGGGCCTTCCGGAACGTTTTCGAGGAAGGGTGCCTCGACCTTGTCGCCGAGTTCCTTCTCCAGCTGCTGGCGGCCGAGTTCGTGGGCCTGGGTCCAGCCGCCATCGGTGCGCGAACCGACATAGACGAAGCAGACCTTGGTCTTGTCCGCAGCCTGGGCGGCCGAGCCTACGCTGATCATCATGGCCGCGGTTGCGGCGAGCGCGAGTGCAAGTTTCTTCATGGAAATACCCCTTTGAGGTTTCTTGTTGGGTTCTTGTTTCCTGCGCCTTTGCGGCGTTTTTTCTTCTGGTTATCGGTCGGGCACGAAGGGCTTGCCGAGGCAGGCCGGCGTGTTGATGAGCGTGGTGCGCCTGTTGTGCGAGATGACGATCAGCACGACGATGGTGGCGAGATAGGGCAGCGAGGACAGGAACTGCGAGGGAATGGCAAGCCCCAGCGCCTGCGCGTGCAGCTGACCGATGGTGACCGCCCCGAAGAGATAGCCGCCCGCCAGCACCCGCCACGGGCGCCAGGAGCCGAACACCACCAGCGCCAGCGCGATCCAGCCGCGGCCCGCCGACATGTTCTCCACCCATTGCGGCGTATAGACCAGCGAAAGCTGCGCCCCCGCGAGACCCGCACAGGCGCCGCCGAACATGACCGCGAGATAACGCGTGCGGATGACGTGGATGCCGAGCGCATGGGCCGAGCCGTGGCTGTCGCCGATCGCACGCACCTTCAGACCCGCCCGCGTGCGGAACAGGAACCAGCTGACGCCAATCACGAGAAGGATCGAGGCATAGAAGGTGACGTCCTGCCGGAAGAGGAT
>CAMFHT010000444.1 GCA_945952245.1 uncultured Rhizobium sp.
GTGCTGCCTGGTCCAGCTTGAAGTGGTTGGCGCGGGCCACGTCTTCCGGAACGGTTTCCGGAACGCGCTTGACCGTTACGTCTGCGCCGGCTTCACGGGCGCCTTCGGCAACCGCGTTGGCCATGGTTTCGATATGGCCGTAAACCGAATGATAGAGAACGAGAACTTTTGCCATTGTGGTCTCTCCTGGTGCGGCCCGGAGGCCGGTTGGGTTTCTTTCAAAACAAATTCTGTCGTCTATCTAGGCCGACAACCGCGCGGTGGTAAGACACGCCAGCGCAAACGCACTGTTCAACGGGACGACGCTTGCTCTTCCCGATCCGTCGTGTCTCGGTGCCGAAGCAGGTTTCGTCATTTTGCCGCGCGCAGGTGCCGGGTCATTGCTTTGGCCGGCCGTGGCGCTAAATTCGCGCGCACCATCATCCTCCCGGAAAGCATCTCATGTCCCTTCCCGCCTCCGCATCGCCCGTCGTCACCGCCTCCATACTGGCCATCGGCGACGAACTCCTCTCCGGCCGCACCCGCGACAGGAACATCGGCCATCTCGCCAGCGTGCTCACGGCCGCCGGCATCGACCTCAAGGAGGTGCGCATCGTCGCGGATGACGAGGAGGCGATCGTCGAGGCACTGAACGCGCTCCGTCACCGCACCGACTATGTCTTCACATCCGGCGGCATCGGCCCGACCCATGACGACATCACCGCGGATGCGGTGGCGAAAGCCTTCGGCCTGCCCTGCGAACACGATGCGGAGGCCATGCGCCTGCTCGGCGACATGTATGCCGCCCGCGGCATGGAGTTCACCGAGGCCCGCCAGCGCATGGCCCGCATGCCGCGCGGCGCCCGCCACATTCCGAACCCGGTGTCCACGGCGCCGGGGTTCATCGTCGAGAATGTCCATGTCATGGCCGGGGTTCCGCAAGTCTTCGTCGCCATGGTGGAAGCCGTGGTGCCGACGCTCCGGACCGGTGCCGCCATGGTCTCCCGCTCGGTCGCCAGCCCCTTCGGCGAAGGCGACATCGGCACGGCGCTCGGCGCGGTTCAGGCCGCGCACAAGGATACGTCCATCGGCTCCTATCCCAAGTATGACGGCAAGGCATTTTCCACCGAGATCGTCATCCGTGCCCGCGATGCGGCAGCCTGCGATGCAGCCGCCAGCGCCGTCGAGGCGATGATCGAGGAAATCCGCAAGGGGAAGGAAGCGCCCGGCCGCGTGCTGGAGGCCTGATAAATTTCACGTAGTGCGCGAAGCGATGCAGGCGGCCGGTATTGATTGAAATCAATCCCCCGCCATGATCAGGGTATATCCTGCAACGGAAACTGGAAACGGGCCTTCGGGCGAGCCGTTCCCGTCATCAGGCCGGGCCCGAGGCATAGGCTCTTCGGACCGGCCGCCAACCGTACGAGGAGTGCCACCCATGGCTTACAAGACGATCGTCTGCGTGCTTTCCAATGCGAAGAATGCCGCCAACGTGCTGAATTGCGCGATCGATCTCGCGCGCCGCAACGATGCCCATGTCATCGGCCTGCATGTGGAGCAGATCTCGATTGCCCCGCTCGCCGCCCCCATGGCCATGCCCGATCCCGTGAGCATCCAGGCGCTGCAGGATGCCGCCCACCAGCAGAGCGAAGAGCTGAAGGCGATCTTCGACAACACCTGCGTGCGCGAGGGCATTTCCGGCGACTGGCGAAACTTCGTCTCCATGTCCGGCTATGGCACCGGCAACAGCACGGAAACGCTGCGCTGTGCCGATCTCATCGTCACCGCGCAATCGGACCCCTCCTATGCCAGCGACGATTCCGAGATCGAGCAGGTCCTGTTCGAGAGCGGTCGCCCGGTGCTGCTCGTGCCCTACATCTACAAGGGGGCAAAGCCCATCAACCGGGTGCTGGTAGGCTGGAACGGCACGCGCGAAGCCTCCCGCGCCGTGTTCGACGCCCTGCCGCTGCTCAAGCAGGCAAGCGAGGTCGAGGTCTTCACCGTCGATCCGGAAAACACCTCCACCCAGTCGCCCGAGCTCGCAGGCGCAGAGTTGGCCGCGACCCTTGCCCGCCATGGCGTGAAGACAAGCGTCGTCTCGGTCGCAAGCGAGGGTCTGTCCGCCGGCACCGTCTTGGAAAACCGCCTTTCCGACAGCGGCATCGACCTCCTCGTCATCGGCGCTTTCTCGAAGAGCCGGCTGCGTGAAATGCTCTTCGGCGGCGTCACCCGCACGCTTCTGGACTCCATGACCGCGCTGACGCTGATGTCCCGATAAGACGCATCCGGAGTTCCCTCTTCCTTCACGGAACGGGGAACTCCGCCTCCCCTTGCCAATCCCTCGAAAAATCCGCTAATTGCGCCTTTGCTTCCGAATGCCAAGCAGAGGTTTCCCATGTCGCTTCCCGAAAAAGCCTTCCCCGTATCCTGGGATCAGTTCCACCGCGATGCCCGCGCCCTCGCCTGGCGTCTCGCCGGCCTCGGCCGCGAATTCCGCGCCATTGTCTGCATCACCCGCGGCGGTCTCGTGCCGGCCGCGATCATCTCCCGCGAACTCAACATCCGCCTGATCGAAACCGTCTGCATCGCCTCCTATCACGACTATGACACGCAGGGTCAGATGAACGTGCTGAAGGGCATTACGGAAAGCCTGAAGGAAAACGGCGGCGAAGGCGTGCTCGTGGTCGACGATCTCACCGACACCGGCAAGACGGCGGCGGAAGTGCGCACCATGCTGCCGAACGCCCACTTCGCCTGCGTCTACGCCAAGCCGAAGGGCGTGCCGACCATCGACACCTTCGTCACCGAGGTCAGCCAGGATACCTGGATCTACTTCCCCTGGGATATGGGGTTCACCTATCAGGAGCCGATCGCGAAGGGATCGAGGGGGTAAGGCACCATTGTGCAGGCCCATGCTGCAGGTGGCACCACTTTCTGTCTAATTCAGACGTCGGCGATGGTACCCCCCTCTGCCTTGCCAGGCATCTCCCCCTCAAGGGGG
>CAMFHT010000445.1 GCA_945952245.1 uncultured Rhizobium sp.
CAGCTGCCTGACCGCTGCCATCGTGTTCTCGACATGCTTGTCGGGATTGCGGTCGGAGAAGGCATAGATGATCTTTCCGTCCGGCGCGATGACGTAGGAGATTCGGTCGGCGATGCCGACGCTGCCGACCCGGATCAGCGCAGAATCATAGGCTTTGATGACCTTGAGATCTGGATCGGCGGCGACCGGGAACTTGCCCGAGCAGGCCTGTGTCGAGAACTTGTGCAGGGTGCCGATATCGTCGGCGGACATGCCGATCAAGGTTGTGCCCATCGCCTTGAACTGCTCCGCCGCCTCGGCAAACTCGTGCGCCTCGGCGGTGCAGCCGGTCGTGAAGGCCTTGGGAAAAAAGTAGAGCACCACAGGCCCGTTCTTCAGGGCCTCGACCAGCGAGAACGTGTAGTCCTTGCCGTCCAGGGCCGCCTGCGCCGTGAACACCGGCGCCGTGTCGCCGGGCTTCAGGGCGGCCCAGACAGGCGTCGCCAGGACACAGGCGAAAGCGATGGCCGTGGCTGCAATCCGCTTCATGATCTTCTCCGCCAGCATTCGAGGGCATGCGGACCATAGCGCACGATGCGGTGCGATGGTGTCACGTCGAAGTGAGGCGTCGCTTCACTCGGCGTTCAATCCCTTCATGTACGTCGATGGGATGACGGACTTCACCGACTGTGCGCGCTTGGCCAACCAGTAGGCCTGCGCCGGCGGCACCGAGGCGAATTTCGGGTCCACGCCCAGCTTCTGCGCGGCATCCATCGGCCAGTTCGGATTGTAGAGAAGCTCGCGCGCCAGTGCGATCAGGTCGGCGCGGCCTTCCTGCAGGATCTTCTCGGCCTGGTCGGCATGCACGATCAGCCCGACCGCCATGCTGAGAATGCCGGCATCGTTCTTCAGCCGGTCCGCATACGGGACCTGGTAGCCGTAGGTCACGGGACCCGCGCTCACGACCGGCGAGCCACGCATGCCGCCCGAGCTGCAATCGATCACGTCGACGCCCTTGGGCTTCAGGATCTTCGCCAGCGCGACGCTCTGGTCGGGCCCCCAGCCGGAATCATCCTCGACAGAGAGCCGCACGAACAGCGGCTTCGAGGCCGGCCAGTGCGCGCGCACGCTTTCCACCACCTCGATGGCGAAGCGCATGCGGTTCAGCTCGCTCCCGCCATACTGGTCGTTGCGCACGTTTGAGAACGGCGAGAGGAACTGGTGGATCAGATACCCGTGCGCCATGTGGATATCGAGCACGTCGAAACCCGCTTCGTGTGCCCGTCGCGCCGCCTGCCCCCAACGCTCGACCGCCTCCGGGATCTCCGCCAGGGTCAGCGCGCGCGGCGTCGGATCGGTATCGGGGGAATTGATGCCGCTCGACGAGACGAGCTCCCATTCCTCCCAGTCGTCGATCTCGGGTGACGGCTTCAACGGTGCGCCGCCTTCCCACGGACGGAAGCGCCGCGCTTTGCGGCCCGAATGTCCGAGCTGGATGCCCGGCACGGAATTGTGCCGCCGGATGAAGTCGACGCAGCGCTTCAGGCCGGGAACGAACTTGTCGTCCCAAAGGCCGAGGTCGCCGACGGTGCCGCAGCCGCGCCGCTCGACCTTGGTGGATTCCATGATGACGAGACCGGCCCCGCCGGCGGCATAGCGCCCTGCATTCACGAGATGCCAGTCGGTCGCGAAACCCTTCTCCGCCGCATATTGGTGCATCGGCGCCACGACCACCCGGTTCTTCAGGGTGACGTCGCGAATGGAAATCGGCTCGAACAGCATCGGACCGGCCATGTATAATCCCCCCCATGCAAGCCGCCTTCAGCGACCGTTATGACGATCAATATCTGCGCAAGATCCTGCGCGACACCCGGACCATCGCCATGGTCGGCGCCTCGGCCAACTGGAATCGTCCCAGCTATTTCGCCATGAAGTATCTGCTGGACCGCGGCTACAAGGTCATTCCGGTCAATCCGGCCGCCAAGGGCCAGGAAATCCTGGGCCAGAAGGTCTACGGTTCGATCGACGAGCTGCCGGACAAAGTCGACATGGTCGACATCTTCCGCAATTCCGAGGCCGCCGGCCCGATCACCGACGAGGCCATCAAACACGGCGCCAAGGTCGTCTGGATGCAGCTCGGCGTGGTCAACATGGAGGCCGCGGCACGTGCCGAGAAGGCCGGGCTCAAGGTGGTGATGAACCGCTGTCCCAAGATCGAGCATTCCCGCCTCGCCGGCACCATCGAATGGCACGGCATCGCCAGCGGCGTCATTTCCTCGAAAAAGAGAGCTCTTTAGAGGATGCACCTCACGAGCGCGCTCCTTGCAAAGCTCCACTCGGCCTGGTCCACCAAGACCGGTAGCAAGTGGCGCTCCGACAACCCCGCCTGCGGCCAGTGCAGCGTTACCGCCCTCGTCGCTCAAGATTTGCTGGGCGGTGACATCCTGAAGACGATCGTCGAGGGCCAATGGCACTTCTATAATCGCGTCGGCGGACGACGGCTCGACTTGACGGAGAGTCAGTTCAGCCAGCCGCTCGACTACCAGGACCTGCCGAGCAACCGGAGCGAGGCCCTCGAAGACCATCCCTCGTGCAATACCGAATACTGAAATCCCGCGTCGCGCCCTAAACGCAGCGATGCCGGCTCGAAGGCCGGCACCTGGAAGGTTTGGAGGTCCGCAGCACCGCCACACCAGGCTGCGGACCTCCGCTCCCCCTCATGATCGCGCCTTCCCGGTCTTCGCCGGGAATGACACGGCCCCCCTGAGAGACATCGTCAGGTGAAGAAAACCGGCGGTGGTGGGGCCACCGCCGGCTCCTCACTGAGGTTCTGCTCGGCCACCCGGGGAGAGATAGCGGCTTCGCTTCGACCTCGAAGACTGAAAGCAATGCTTGCGACGCCAGGCTCGAAGGCTGCGGCCGGAACCCGAAGGCTCCGGCCGATCGAGAGGTTTGCTAGGCCGCCCGGGGAGAGATAGCGACAAAGCGCGTCAT
>CAMFHT010000446.1 GCA_945952245.1 uncultured Rhizobium sp.
CCCGAGCGTAGTGTCGCTGACCTCAGCAGTCGGATGGACGAGCGGGGTGATCGAAAGCTTGGTCATGCGGCCATTTCCCTTGCCGAGAAGGCGGATACGTCGAGGATCTCGTCGGCGACGGCATCGCGCACTTCGAGATCGTGAAAGATGCCGAGCATGGCGGTTCCTGCCTGCTTCTTCTCGCGGATCATCTCGACCACGACGGCGCGGTTCGCCGCATCGAGCGAAGCCGTCGGCTCGTCGAGGAGGAGAACCGGATGGCTGGTTATGAAGCCACGGGCGATGTTCACGCGCTGCTGCTCGCCGCCCGAGAACGTGGCGGGCGGCAGCGACCAAAGAGATTTCGGCAGGTTGAGGCGGGCGAGCAGGCCGGCAGCGCGCTCCCGGGCCTCGTCCAGGGCCGTGCCGCGGGCGGCAAGTGGTTCGGCGACGACATCCAGGGCGGAAACGCGTGGCACGACGCGGAGGAACTGGCTGACATAGCCCAGCGTATCGCGGCGGACATCGAGCACGGTGCGGGGATCGGCGGTCGCGAGATCCACCGTTTCGTCGCCGTGCCGGATGCAGATCGCGCCGGCATCCACGCCGTAATTGCCGTAGAGCATCTTGAGGATGGAACTCTTGCCGACACCCGAGGGGCCGCCAAGCACGACGCAGTGGCCGGCGGGTACGGCGAAGGTAACGTTCTGTACCACGTCGAGGCGGATACCGTCCCGCAGATGCATGGTGAAGCTTTTGGCAACGCCTGCGACCTTGAGCGGATGGGAAAGCGGAGCGGTCATGGCGTCACACCTGCAGGATCGAGGAAACGAGAAGCTGGGTATAGGGCTCGCGCGGATCGTCCAGTACCCGGTCGGTCAGGCCTTGCTCGATGACGTGGCCGTCCTTCATCACCATCATCCGGTGCGAGAGGAGACGCGCGACGGCGAGGTCGTGAGTGACGATGACGGCAGAGAGACCGAGATCGTTGACGAGACCGCGGATGAGGTCGAGCAGGCGGGCCTGCACGGAAACGTCTAGCCCGCCGGTCGGCTCGTCCATGAACACGAGGCGCGGTCCCGTGATCAGGTTGCGGGCGATCTGCAGGCGCTGGCGCATGCCGCCGGAAAAGGCGCGCGGCTGGTCATCGATGCGATCCGAGCCGATCTCGACACGCGAGAGCCAATCGGAGGCGGCAGCGCGAATGTTTCCGTAATGACGCTCGCCGACCGCCATCAGCCGCTCGCCGACATTGGCGCCGGCAGAGACTGTCATGCGCAGCCCGTCGGCCGGGTTCTGGTGCACGAAGCCCCAGTCGGTGCGCATCAGGAAGCGCCGCTCGGCCTCGGAAAGCCGTGCCAGATCGCGGAAGGCGCCGTCGCGCATGCAGTATTCGACGGTGCCCGACGTCGCATGAAGCCGGGTCGACAGGCACGAGAGCAGCGTCGTCTTTCCAGAGCCGGATTCACCGACCACGGCGAGCACTTCGCCGGGCCAGAGGTCGAAGGAGACATCGCCACATCCGAGGCGATTGCCGTACATCTTCGTGAGGCCGCGGACTTTGAGAAGAGGTTCCTGGCTCATTCGGCAGCCTCCCGGCTCTGGTGGTCCTGCGGTACGCCTTCCGGGCCAACATGGCCCGCCTCCCGCCGCTCCTCGCAATGGTCGGTATCGGAGCAGACGAACATCCGCCCTCCCCTGTCGTCGAGGATGACCTCATCGAGATAGACGCCCTCGGCGCCGCAGAGCGCGCAGGGCTTTTCGAAGCTCTGGACGGTAAAGGGATGATCCTCGAAATCGAGGCTCACCACATCCGTGAAAGGAGGCAAGGCATAAATACGCTTCTCGCGTCCTGCGCCGAAAAGCTGCAGGGCTTCGGACCGATGCATTTTCGGATTGTCGAACTTCGGGATCGGCGAAGGATCCATGACATAGCGGCCTTCGACCTTGACCGGATAGGCATAGGTCGTGGCGATATGGCCATTGCGGGCGATGTCTTCGTAAAGCTTCACATGCATGAGACCGTATTCGGAAAGTGCATGCATCTGCCGCGTTTCCGTCTCCCGCGGTTCGAGGAAGCGTAGCGGCTCCGGGATCGGCACCTGATAGACCAGCACCTGGCCGGCCTTCAGCTTCGCTTCCGGTATGCGGTGACGCGTCTGTATGATGGTCGCATCGCCCGTATGGGTGGTCACGGCCACGTTCGCCACCTTCTGGAAAAAGGCGCGGATGGAGACCGCATTCGTCGTATCGTCGGCACCCTGGTCGATGACTTTGAGCACATCGTCGGGACCCAGGATCGCAGCCGTCAGTTGCACGCCGCCGGTGCCCCAGCCATAGGGCATGGGCATCTCGCGGGAGGCGAACGGCACCTGGTAACCCGGAATGGCGATCGCCTTCAGGATGGCGCGGCGGATCATGCGCTTGGTCTGTTCATCGAGATAGGCGAAATTGTAGCTCGCGAGCAGGCTCATTCTGCAGCCTCCTTCTGTTCGGCTTGGATCCCCTGCTCGGCCCGCATGCGCCGGACGAGATCGAGTTCGGCCTGGAAATCCACGTAATGCGGCAGCTTCAGGTGCTCCACGAAGCCAGTGGCCTGAACGTTGTCGGAATGGGCGATGACGAATTCCTCGTCCTGCGCCGGCGCAACCACGTCTTCGCCGAACTCCTCGGCCCGAAGTGCACGGTCGACCAGCGACATGGCCATGGCCTTTCGCTCCGATTGACCGAAGACGAGACCATAGCCGCGGGTGAACTGCGGCGGCTCGTTTGCCGATCCCTTGAACTGGTTGACGCTCTGGCATTCGGTAACACGCACCTCGCCGAGCGAGACGGCAAGGCCGAGCTCGGGCAGATCCATCTCCACCTCCACCATCCCGATGCGGATCTCGCCGGCGAAGGGATGGGTGCGGGCATAGCCGCGCTGGGTGGAATAGGCGAGCGCCA
>CAMFHT010000447.1 GCA_945952245.1 uncultured Rhizobium sp.
CAGCCGAACTTCTCCGATTACGGCGTGCAGCTCACCCGCGGCTTCCGGGCGCTGAAGCTCTGGATGTCGCTCAAGGCCTATGGCACGGATGCCTTCCGCGCCGCGATCGAAGGCGGCATCCGCCTGGCCGAGACCACCGAGGCGCGGTTGAGACAGAACGCCCGTTGGGAGATCATCACCCCCGCCTACCTCGGCGTCGTCACCTTCCGCTACCGGCCGGATGGGCTCGACGGCGCCGAGCTCGATGCCTTCAACGCCCGCATTTCCTCAGAGCTCATTCTCTCCGGCAAGGCCATGCTGTCGCCGACCGTGCTGTCCGGCCGGCTGGTGCTGCGCATGTGCACGATCAACCCGCGCACCACGGACCGGGACATCGAAACGACCGTCTCCGCCATGGAGGAGATTGCGGAAAGCGAGCGCTGAGCCGCATGAATAACAAGGTTTAATACCCGTTAATTGACATGCGACAATTCCTAGATTCGGCGTATGCTGACCGGACCTGGCATCTGTCAGGTCCGGCGGCAGGGCAATGGAGGTTTGCCGGGCGGCCGGGTAAGTTTCAGGGAGGGAAACATGCTCGTCAATCCATCGCCGTCACTCCATAACGAGGACCTGGCGCCAGCCGAAGTGCGCAATTGGGGCGCCTTCAGCATCTTCAACGTCTGGACGTCCGACGTCCACAGCCTGTGGGGTTATTATCTCGCGGCCAGCCTTTTCCTGCTGTGCGGCAGCTTCCTCAATTTCGTGATCGCGATCGGCGCCGGCTCGGTGGTGATCTTCGTGCTCATGTCGCTGGTCGGCAATGCCGGCGTACGCACCGGCGTGCCCTATCCCGTGCTGGCGCGGGCGAGCTTCGGCATCTGGGGCGCGAACTTCCCGGCCATCGTGCGCGCCATCGTCGCCTGCTTCTGGTACGGCGCGCAGACGGCGGCCGCCTCGGGCGCCATCGTGGCGCTGCTCACCCGCAACGAAAGCATGCTCGCCTTCCACCAGTCGAGCCACATGCTCGGCCATTCGACGCTCGAAATCATCTGCTTCGTGCTCGTCTGGGCAGCCCAGCTGCTCATCATCCAGCGCGGCATGGAAACGGTGCGCAAGTTCCAGGATTGGGCGGGTCCCGCGGTCTGGCTGATGATGCTGCTGCTCGCCGTCTATCTCGTCGTGAAGGCCGGCGGCTTCTCCTTCGGCGCGGAAATCCCGCGCGACGTGCTGATCGAGAAGACCAAGGATGCCGGCGTGGTCGGCGAACCGGGCTCGGCCTCGGCGCTGCTCGCGGTCGCCTCGGTGTGGATCACCTATTTCGCCGCGCTCTATCTCAATTTCTGCGACTTCTCCCGCTATGCGCCGGACGAGAAGACCCTGCAGAAGGGCAATCTCTGGGGCCTGCCGGTCAATCTCATCCTGTTCTCGCTGGTGGCCGGCGTCACCACCACGGCGGCCTACACCGTCTATGGCGAGGTGCTTCTGCATCCCGACCAGATCTCGGCCAAGTTCGACAGCTGGTTCCTGGCGCTGCTTGCCGCGCTCACCTTCTGCGTGGCGACGCTCGGCATCAACGTGGTCGCGAACTTCGTCTCGCCGGCCTTCGATTTCGCCAATGTCTTCCCGCGGCAGATCAACTTCAAGCGCGGCGGCTATATCGCGGCGCTGATCGCGCTGGTGCTCTATCCGTTCGCCCCCTGGGAAGGCGGTGCAGCGCACTTCGTCGGCATGATCGGCTCCACCATGGGCCCGATCTTCGGCATCATGATGGTGGATTATTACCTGATCCGCGCCGGCAAGGTCGATGTCAACGCATTCTACCAGGAAAACGGCGAGTTCCGGTTCCAGAACGGTTACAACACCGCGGCCTTCATCGCCGCTGCCGTCGGCATCCTGTTCTCGACCATCCTGCCGAACTTCACCTCCGTCCTGCCGGACTGGTGGGGCCTCTACGGCTGGTTCTTCGGCGTCGCGATTGCCGGCATCGTCTACTACGCGCTGCGCGCCTCGGCCCGCAGCCAGCCGGCCACGGCCTGATCGAAATAGGGAAGGGGGCCTCGGCCCCCTTCTTCACGTCCGGGTACGGCTTTACCCAAACCGCTTCCGCATCTCCTTGTCCACGTCGAGAAGGCTCATGCCCGCCGCAAGCGGTGAGGCTGCGGCTCTCAGCTGCACATGCGGCCAGTCCTTGAACTGCGGCCAGTTGCCGCCAGCCGTCAGCCCGAAACGGGCAGCCTCGCGGGCCAGCGCGTGATAGCCGTTGTCGCCATTCACCACCTTTGACGTCGACCACTCGGCCGCGCCATCCACCAGCCAGAAACAATCCGCCGCTTCTCCCCATTGGTGCCAGGAGAGGCCCGGCAGCGACTTCGTCACCGGCGGGCCGCTGCAGCGCCCGGCGGCGGCGAGCGTATCCGCCATAAAATGCGCGCCGCCGCTCTTGAGATGGGCGATCGCAGCGACGATCTCCGCCGCCGATCGCGATTGCCGCCAGAGCCGCGCCTGCTCCTGCGGGGTACGAAGCGCGGTGGAAACGCGCAGATCGATGTGCCGGTCGTGCAGGGCATTCAGCAGTGCTTCGAGGCGGCGGCGGAAGTCGGGGTTGAGGGTATCGAGGCATAGGGACATCGGGTCTCTCCTGTGGTCGAGGAGAGGAATAATATCCTAGGTTTTGGCGAGGGGGATTTTGAGAGTGGTTTTTTGAGGGCTACTGTTCGTGCTGCGGAGGGTACCCCCCTCTGTCCTGACGGACATCTCCCCCTCAAGGGGGGAGATCAGCAGGAAGATCTGCCCTCGCACTGCCTCAACCAATCTGCGGATGAGACTTTTATGTTTGGCGGTGAAGAAGCCACGAGTCGATCTCCCCCCT
>CAMFHT010000448.1 GCA_945952245.1 uncultured Rhizobium sp.
GAAGCCTTGAATCAATCCGCGTGTCTCAGGTCAAGCTTTGTCCACGAGGCCTAGTTAGGGCAGCGGAAACAGCGTGAAGCTTCCGTCCCTTCCGATTTCGAGAACGTGATTGACGATCACGTTCGATGGCTCGCCATGCGAGGTGAGGTGCGCAATTCCTTCGACTAGCAAGCAGAACGACTGATCGCGGCTGACGCTCGGTAAGATAATCAACCCGGGATGCAGTTCCTGGCGCGCTACCAGCTTGCGAAAATCGACCGCATTCTCCGTTACGATCGCTCTATCTTCTTCCAGGCAACGCGCGAGCACGACATGGTCCGGTTCGCCCAGCCGACCCATGTCGCGCGGGTGGGTTGCATCGTGTTCACCCTCTTCGTTGAGGCGGCGGGCAAGGTGCGGCGACAGGCACTCGTCGATGAATAGCTTCACGCGGCTTTCGCCCACGGGCGGCCACCAGGCCTGCCGACGATAGGATGCGTGCGAGCATAGAGCGCGGCGGTTTCTACCGCTTCCCGCGTCAGATGCGGGTTGTCTTCGAGTATGTCGTCAACACTGTCTCCGCCGTCGAGGCGGCCGAGCACCGAGTATACAGTGATCCGAGTCCCACGCAGAACCGGCGTGCCACCCATAATGTCGGGATTGATTTCGACAAAATCCTCCCGCGCCTTACCATAGCGCTCGGCGCGTTCGGCAAGGTCAGAGCCGACCAATGCAGACACATCGACGGTGACAGCAGGGGCAATCTCCAGCGGCTCAGTCGTCATTCGCGCGGACGAACGCTTACCCAGCGCGCGGGCAAGGTCGCGCTTGGTCGCAAGCGAGAGCGTTAATGGCAACCGCGCGACGATCGCTGCATATGGCACGGCATGAAGCGGCAGCATTCGCCGCCGGCCGCCGGCACCTGCACGGATCCCGGCAAGCACTTTTTCTTCAATCGCCTTGTCCACGGCACGGACCGGGACGTTGGCCAGTTCGGCTACCTCGCGGGCAGAAAATTCGTTGGGCATGATAATTACTCCCTCGTAAGGGAATATATCTATAGGGCATCGGCAAAACAAGTCAGAACGCCGGCAGCCTAGGTGGTGGTCACGTCGCGGATCCTCATGATGGTCTGCCGACTGACATCGAAGCGCTTGGCCAACGGCGCGACCTTCTGGCCATCGTCTAGGGCCGATTTGATCTCGGCGCGCTGAGAGGAGGTGAGGGCGGTTGGCCTTCCGAGCCTCCTTCCTTCCGACTTCGCGCGACGCAATCCTGCATTCGTCCGCTCGATGAGGAGATCCCGTTCGAATTGCGCGACGGCGTTGATCACGTTCATGGTCATCTTCCCTGCCGGGCTCGCGAGGTCGACCCCGCCCAGCGCCAGGCAGTGCACCCTCACACCCAATTCCTCGAGCTTGTGCACCGTGGAGCTGACGTCGATCGCATTTCGACCGAGCCGATCCATCTTCGTGACGATCAGAATATCGCCTCGCTCCAGTCGATCCAGCAGGCGGGTAAAGCCTGGACGGGCGGAAATTGCCACGCTGCCGGATATCGTTTCGGAAATCACCCGGTGCGGCTCGACCCGGAACCCGGCCGCCTCGATTTCCTGAAATTGATTTTCGGTAGTCTGCCCATTGGTGGAAACCCGGACATAGGCAAAGGCGCGAGACATGAATTTTCGTCCGAAAAGGGTAGGGCGAGAATCGGACATGTCCGGAAGTTTTGCAAGCTAGTTTATGGACATCGGCCGGGAGGGGTGTCCGAAATCGCTCGAATTCGCAACTGCGATGAATTCCACGCTCACAGGGTCAGATGCGCCAATAGCATGCGTAATCGGGTGGACCCGCCAGGGTTCAAGCTCCCGTTAGGATCTCGGCAGATCCAAGAGGGAGGAAGTCGCGATGTTCTATGCTGCGCTGGATGTGTCGCTGCGCTCGGTGGCGATCTGCATCATCGACCATGACGGGAAGATTTGCCTGGAGCGCTCGGTGCGCTCCGACGTTCCTGATGTCCTTCTTTGCCTCGCCGGGTTCGATCAGCCGATCCATCAGGTCGGGTTTGAGGCCGGTGCGCTGACACAGCCCATTACCTACGGACTCACGGAGGCTGGCTACGACGTCGTTTGCATGGAGGCGCGTCAGGTCGCGGCTGCGCTTTCAGCCATGCGGAACAAGACGGACAAACACGACGCCCGTGGCATTGCCCAGATTCTCCGGTCGGGGTGGTACAGCCGGGTGCATGTGAAGAGCGTCGAGAGCCACCACATGCGAGCGCTGCTGACGAGCCGCAAGGTGATGCAGCGCAAGTGCATCGACCTCGAGAACGAGATCCGCGGCCTGCTGCGGATATTCGGCGTCGTCCTGCCTCTGCGGCTATCCCGCGGCGCATTCGATGCCGCTGTTCGCGAGACGATCGAGGCCGATCCTGCGCTCAGCCATGCTCTCCTGCCAATGCTTGAAGCGCGGGCGATGCTCTTCGAGACCTTCACCGAGCTTGATCGGCGGGTGAAGCGGGCCGCCCGCGAAGACGCGATCTGCCGGCGCTTCATGACCGTGCCGGGCGTTGGCGAGATCACCGCCCTTAGCTTCAAGGCTGCCGTGGACGATCCTGCCCGCTTCAAGAGCTCTCGCACGGTCGGAGCCCACTTCGGGTTGACGCCCCGGCGCTTCCAGTCCGGCGAGACGGACAATCCAGGTCGGATCTCCCATGCCGGGGATGCCGATGTTCGAGCTACGCTCTACGCGGCCGCGAACGCCATGCTGATGCGCTCGATCACCTGGTCGAGCCTCAAGGCCTGGGGCGTGCGTGTGTTTCGGCCCTTTAATTGCGGGGAGCTGTCAACCTCAGATTTCGCGCCGTCA
>CAMFHT010000449.1 GCA_945952245.1 uncultured Rhizobium sp.
TTTCGAGCGCCGGAACGACCGAGGTCATCAGCTGCACGATGATCGAGGAGGAGATGTAGGGCATGATGCCGAGCGCGAAGATCGCCATGCGCTGCACGGCGCCGCCCGAGAACATGTTGAAGAGGCCGAGAATGCCGCCAGCCTGCCCCTTGAAGGCGCTGGCATAGGCTTCGGGGTTCAGGCCCGGAAGCGGAATATGCGTGCCCAGGCGATAGACGATCAGCGCCGCCAGCGTGAACCAGAGTCGCTTCTTCAGGTCTTCGGCCTTGGCGAATGTCGAGAAATTCAGATTCGAGGCCAATTGTTCCGCTGCAGACGCCATGCAATTCTCCGCACAACCCGTCCGGTGAAAGGCATGCGCCCGTCTGAGGAGCACCCGGCCTGACCCGGAGAAATTCAATCGTTTTGAAAGCGGCGGCGGGCGGTGCGCGGACCTGGTTCGCGTGCCTCACCCCTCGTCTTTCTGATATCCACCGGGGCACACGATTCCCGCGGCGGACTGTGAGGCTCACATATGGGAGCAAAACCGCCCGGTGTGAAGCACCCCGGGCGGTTAATTCATGACTTATTCAGCAGCTTCTGCCTTGGCGGCGAGCAGCTTGATGGAGCCGCCAGCCTTTTCGATCTTCTCGACAGCAGCGGCGGAAGCGCCGGCGACCACGAGGTTGACCTTTGCCGTCAGTTCACCGTCAGCGAGAACGCGGACGCCGTCCTTTTCGCGGCGGATCACGCCGGCAGCCTTGAGGGCGGCAGCATCGATCGCGTCGGAAGCGGAAAGCTTCTTCGCGTCGATGGCCGTCTGGATGCGGCCGAGCGACACGACGACATAGTCGGAAGCGAAGATGTTGGTGAAGCCGCGCTTCGGCAGACGGCGGTAGATTGGCATCTGGCCGCCTTCGAAACCGTTGATGGCGACGCCCGAACGGGCCTTCTGACCCTTCACGCCGCGACCACCGGTCTTGCCCTTGCCCGAACCGATACCGCGGCCTACGCGCTTGCGGTTCTTGGTGGCGCCTTCGTTGTCTCTGATTTCATTGAGCTTCATGGTTCTTCCCTCCGGCTCACTTCTCGTCGACGATGCGGACGAGATGCTGTACCGCGCGGATCATGCCACGAACGGCCGGCGTATCTTCCAGCGTCGAGCGGCGATGCATCTTGTTCAGTCCGAGGCCGATCAGCGTCTGGCGCTGTACGGCGGGACGGCGGATCGGGCTGCCGATCTGTTCGACAGTAACGGTCTTGTTGGCCATCGATTGATCTCCTTATTCTTCGGAGGCAGCGCCGGTGACAGCACGGCGGGCCTGGAGCGTGGCGAACTTGATGCCGCGCTGAGCCGCGATGTCCTTCGGGTGAACCTGTGCCTTGAGGGCGTCGAAGGTTGCGCGAACCATGTTGTAGGGGTTCGACGAACCGGTCGACTTGGCGACCACGTCGTGCATGCCGAGCGTTTCGAAGACGGCGCGCATCGGGCCGCCGGCGATGATGCCGGTACCAGCCTTGGCGGAGCGCAGCAGAACCTTGCCGGCGCCGTGACGGCCCTTGACGTCGTGATGCAGCGTACGGCCGTCGCGCAGCGGTACGAAGATCAGGTCGCGCTTGGCAGCTTCGGTCGCCTTGCGGATCGCTTCCGGCACTTCGCGAGCCTTGCCGTGGCCGAAGCCGACGCGGCCCTTCTGGTCGCCGACGACGACGAGAGCAGCGAAGCCGAAGCGACGGCCGCCCTTCACTACCTTGGCGACGCGGTTGATCGCGACCAGCTTGTCGACGAATTCGCTATCGCGCTCTTCACGGTTCTGGCGGTCGTCGCGACCACCCCGTTCCTTCTGTGCCATTGTCCTTTTCCTTTTTCTTTTCCGGGTGCAATGGATGAGTTTAAGGACCGCATCGCCCCGGAAAGGGCGGACACGGTCCCGATGAATGGTCCCTCGAACTGAGAAAGACCTCAATTCCGTCCGGAACACCCCGTTACCGGGATGTCCGGATCAAGAATTAGAAGCTGAGGCCGCCTTCGCGGGCAGCTTCAGCGAGAGCCTTGATGCGGCCGTGATAGATGAAGGCGCCGCGGTCGAACACGACTTCCTTCACACCGGCAGCAACGGCACGCTCGGCAACCAGCTTGCCGACGGCAGCAGCTGCTGCAACGTCCGCACCGGTCTTCAGCGAGCCGCGCAGGCCTGCATCGAGGGTCGATGCGGCAGCGAGCGTACGCCCTGCCACATCGTCGATAACCTGTACGTAGATGTTCTTCGACGAGCGATGAACAGACAGGCGCGGACGGCCATTGGCCACCGCCTTGATCTGACGGCGCACGCGGTTGGCACGACGTGCAAGTGCTTCTTTCCTGCTAGCCATTTCGCGTGATCCTTACTTCTTCTTGCCTTCTTTGCGGACGATCCGCTCTTCGGCATACTTGACGCCCTTGCCCTTGTAGGGCTCGGGGCCGCGGTATTCGCGGATTTCCGCTGCAACCTGGCCGACCTGCTGCTTGTTGATGCCGGAGACGATGATTTCCGTCGGCTTCGGAACAGCAATCGAGATGCCAACCGGCGGCTCGTACACGACGTCATGGCTGAAGCCGAGCGCCAGCTGCAGGTTCTTGCCCTGCAGCGATGCGCGGTAACCGACGCCGTTGATTTCGAGCTTGCGCTCGTAGCCGTCCTTCACGCCCTTGAAGATGTTCTCGATCATCGTGCGGGACATGCCCCACTTCGAACGAGCATCCTTGGTGTCGTTGGCAGGCTTCACGACGACCGTGTTGCCTTCCATGGAGACGTTGACCTGTCTCTTATACACATCTCCGAGCCCACGAGACAAGAGGCAATCTCG
>CAMFHT010000450.1 GCA_945952245.1 uncultured Rhizobium sp.
GACATCTCCCCCTCAAGGGGGGAGATCGGCAAGACGCAGATCCCTCGCTCCCTTTCGATCGTTCTGCGGATGATATGCTCGTTGTCAGTCGGGGCAGAAACCACGAGTCGATCTCCCCCCTTGAGGGGGAGATGTCCGGCAGGACAGAGGGGGGTACGGGTGCGGCATACTCCTCCTGAGGCCGTAATCAAACAGCCGTCAGCGTCCGCTTCACCGCATCGTGCCAGCCCTTGAGCTTGGCGCGGCGGGTCTTCTCGTCCATCTTCGGCTTGAACTCGCTTTCAAGCGCCCAGGCCTTGGCGAAGCCCTTGCGGTCGGGCCAAAGGCCGGCGCGGCAGGCGGCGAGCCAGGCGGCACCGAGGGCTGTGGTCTCCAGGATCTGCGGGCGGTCGACGGGGGCGTCGAGGATGTCGGAGAGACGCTGCATGGTCCAGTCGGAAGCGACCATGCCGCCGTCGACGCGGAGAACGGTCTCGCCCTCGCCGGATTTCCAGTCCTTCTTCATGGCGTCGAGCAGGTCGCGGGTCTGGTAGCAGACGGCCTCCAGCGCGGCGCGGGCGAACTCGGCAGGCCCCGTATTGCGGGTCATGCCGAAGATCGCGCCGCGGGCATCCGGGTCCCAGTGCGGGGCGCCGAGGCCGGTAAACGCCGGAACGAGATAGACCTCCTGCGTCGGATCTGCCGATTCCGCGAGCGCCCCCGTCTCGGAAGCCTGTTTGATCACCCTGATACCGTCGCGCAGCCATTGCACCGCCGCACCGGCCACGAAGATCGATCCCTCCAGCGCATAGGTCACCTCGCCGTCCAGACGGTAGGCAATGGTGGTGAGGAGCCGGTTCTTCGAGCGCGCCATGTCCTTTCCGGTGTTCAGAAGCGCAAAGCAGCCCGTGCCATAGGTTGATTTCATCATGCCGGGCTCGAAACAGGCCTGGCCGATGGTGGCCGCCTGCTGGTCGCCGGCCACGCCGAGGATCGGGATTTCGGCGCCGAAGAGATCCTTCTCCGTCACGCCGAAATCGGCGGAGCAGTCCTTCACCTCCGGCAGCATGGCCTGCGGCACGCGCAGGATCTCCGTCAGTTCCTCGTCCCATTCCTGGGTGGCGATGTTGAACATCAGCGTGCGCGAGGCATTGGTGGCATCGGTCACGAAGCTTTGCCCGCCCGTCAGCCGCCAGATGAGATAGGTATCGACCGTGCCGAAGCAGAGCTCGCCCTTGGCGGCGCGCGCCCGTGTGCCCTTCACGTTGGCGAGCATCCAGGAGAGCTTGGTGCCGGAGAAATAGGGATCGAGCAGCAGGCCAGTCTTTTTGGTGAAGGTCTTCTCCAGCCCCTGCCCCTTGAGCTTCTCGCAATAGCTCGCCGTGCGGCGGTCCTGCCAGACGATGGCATTGTGGATCGGCTTGCCGGTCTCGCGGTCCCAGACGATGACCGTCTCGCGCTGATTCGTGATGCCGATGGCGGCGATGTCGGAGGCCGCTATGCCGGCCTTGCGGATCGCTTCCTTGACGGACCAGACCACGCTTTCCCAGATCTCCTCCGGATCGTGCTCCACCCAGCCGGATTTCGGGTAGATCTGGGTGAATTCCTTCTGGCCGTGGCTGACGATCTTCATCTTGCCGTCGAACAGGATCGCCCGGCTGGACGTGGTTCCCTGGTCGATCGCCAACACATATTTGGTCATGGTTCTCCCCCCGAGATGCAAGTGGCTGCGCTTTCACATGCCACTGTTCATTCGCCTAAAACGAATGTCAAACGAAAATGAAACGAAAGCAGTCGGCTCGCATGCCTGTGCGCAAGGCAGAGCCTTAGCCTGACCATTGGCCGATTGCCACACCCGCCGTTTTGGGCATAGGTTCTGCCTCATGCGTGCGCCGCAGCATGGCCACGTCAAGGGTGAACACGAGGAGACGAAGCATGGCAAGAACGGCGGTCATCACGGGATCCACGAGCGGCATCGGGCTTGCGATCGCGACGGCCTTCGCGAAGTCGGGCGCGAACGTGATGCTGAACGGCTTCGGGCCGGAGGCGGAAATCGCCGCTATTATCGAGCGTCTCAAGGGGTTCGGCGCCGGCGTCGCCTATCACGCAGCCGACATGACCAAGCCTGCCGAGATCGCCGACCTCGTGGAAACGGCGGCGAAGACCTTCGGCACGGTCGACGTGCTCGTCAACAATGCGGGCATCCAGCACGTGGAGAAGATCGAAGACTTTCCGATCGAGAAATGGGACCAGATCATCGCGATCAACCTGTCGAGCTCGTTCCACACCATGCGTGCCGCCATCCCGCTGATGAAGGCGAAGAAGCATGGCCGCATCATCAACATCGCCTCTGCCCATGGCCTCGTCGCCTCGCCGTTCAAGGCGGCCTATGTCGCGGCCAAGCATGGCATCATGGGGCTCACCAAGACGGCGGCGCTGGAGCTTGCGGAATTCGGCGTCACCGTCAACGCCATCTGCCCCGGCTACGTGCTGACGCCGCTCGTCGAAAAGCAGATCCCCGACACCGCCCGCACCCGCGGGATCACGGAGGAACAGGTGAAGAGCGACGTCATGCTGAAGTTCCAGCCGACCAAGGAGTTCGTCTCGGTGGAAGAGGTGGCCGCAACGGCACTGTTCCTCGCCAGCGACGAGGCACGCTCGATCACGGGCACGCATGTGTCGATCGACGGGGGATGGACGGCGCAGTAAAGCGATTGCCTATTTGATGCTGCGGAAGGTGCTCCTTCTTTCCTGCTTCTAGCGTCGGCGCTGGTACCCCCCTCTGTCCTGCCGGACATCTCCCCCACAAGGGGGGAGATCGACCCGGGG
>CAMFHT010000451.1 GCA_945952245.1 uncultured Rhizobium sp.
CGCAGCCGGATGGCCTGAGCACCACCGCCCGGCACTTCATCGGCGGCATGCTGAAGCTGATGCCGGAACTGCTTGCCATGTGTTCCTCCACCGTCAACGCCTACAAGCGGCTGGTGCCGGGTGCCTGGGCGCCCACGGCGGCGAACTGGGGCGTGCAGAACCGCACCGCCGCCGTGCGCGTCATCAATGACACCGCGGATGCGACGCGCCTCGAATTCCGCGTGCCGTCGGCGGATACCAACCCCTATCTTGCGCTCGCGATGATGCTGGGTGCGGGTCTCCATGGCATCGAGCACGGCATCGAACCTCCGGCGGGCAGCGCCGAGAATTTCTATCTCGCCAAGCCTGCTCCCGAAACCGTTTTCCCGCGCGACCTTTGGGATGCGGCACAGCGGTTGAAGGAAAGCGACACCGCCACGGCGCTCTTCGGCAGCGATTTCGTCGCAAGCTTCGTGGAAAGCCGCGAGGTGGAATTCGCCGCCTATCAGAAGCAGGTCAGCGAATGGGAGCTGAGACGCTATCTCGGCATCGTCTAGATGCCAAGAAAGACTGGGATGAAGGAAAGGGAAGAACAATGACAAAGGGAACAGCAGACCTCAACCGCCGCTCCGTGCTGAAGGGCATGGGCGGGCTCGGCGCCGCTGCCATCGCCGGCAGCTTCCTCGCAAGACCCGGCGCCGCGCGCGCCGCCGAAAGCCTGAATTACATGTGCTGGGAAGGCTATAACGCGCCCGGTATCCTGGATCCGTTCCAGAAGTCCAAGGACGTCTCGATCTCCGTCGACCTGATCACCGATTCCGCCGGCGGCTTCGCCAAGCTCGCGGCCGGCGCCTCGCGCGATTTCGATCTGGTCTCCTCCGACAGCCCCTGGATCCAGCGCATGGGTCCGGCGGGCTTCTGCCGTTATCTCGACGATGCCGAGTTCGCCGACCAGTATGCGGAATTCTACCCGCAGTTCCGTGCGCCGTTCGAGCCGCTGCAGCACGAAGGCAAGGCGACCGGCCTTCCGACCCGCTGGGGCTGGGTGGGCCCGACCGTCAACACGAAGTTCGACAAGCTCGAGACCTGGTCGAGCTATGCGCCCGTGTTCGACAGCGCCTACAAGGACAAGATCTGCCTGCTCGACTGGGGTGACTGGCCGATCATGCCGCTTGCGCTCTACGCCGGCGTGAACCCCTATGAGGAACTGGACGACAAGGCGCTGGAAGAGGTCCGCAAGGTGCTGCGCGCCGCCTTCAAGAACACCCGCGCCATCGTGGCCGATCTCGCGGTTGCCCAGAAGGGCCTCATCGACGGCTCCTTCCGCGCCCTGATTGGTGGCGGCACCTATTGCACCTCCGCGCTGCGCATGAAGGGCCACGACTACATCCAGTCAATCGTTCCCGATCCGAAGAACGGCCTGAAACAGGGCATCATCTGGATGGAGGCAACCGGCCTCATCGACAACGGCAAGAACTCGCAGATCGCCGCGGACTTCCTGAAGTACATCGTCTCCCCGGAAGTGGCCAAGCAGCTTTCGATCACCGAAGCGACCTGCAACCTCGTTCCGAACGCGAAGGCGGAAGCGCTCTTCTCCGAACAGGAACGCAAGGCGCTGCAGATGGACTACATGTGGACGGCCTGGGATAACAGCCAGTTCCATCGCGTTGCGCCGAACATCGACGACATGCTGGCGATCTGGCAGGAAGAACTGGCCGCGCGCTGAGCGTGGTCTCATGTCCGGCCCGCATGATCTCGCGGGCCGGATCATTCGACAGGGAAACGTTCCGGGGGAATGGAAGCTTTGGGAAGTCCGATCATCGACGCCGTCAACATCGTCAAGGATTATGGCGCGGCCCGCGCGCTGCACGGCGTTTCGCTGGAAGTCGGCGCGGGGGAATTCGTGGCGCTTGTCGGCCCTTCCGGCTGCGGAAAGACGACGCTCCTGAAGATCCTCGCGGGCTTCGAGGACCAGACCGGCGGCAGCCTGAAGATTCGCGGGGAGGACATGGCCGGCGTTCCCGCCGCAGCCCGTCCGACGCGCATGGTGTTCCAGAAGCTCGCGCTCTTTCCGCACAAGACGGTGGCGGACAATATCGGCTTTCCCCTGAAGCTCCAGAAGGTCGCCAAGGGCGAGATCGACCAGCGCGTGCGCGCCATGATCGACCTCATGCACCTGAAGCCTCAATATCTCGACCGTTACCCGGCACAACTTTCCGGCGGCGAGCAGCAGCGCGTGGCGCTTGCCCGCGCCCTCGTCTCTCAGCCGAGCGTGCTTCTCCTCGACGAGCCGATGAGCGCGCTCGACGCCAAGCTCAAGAAATCGCTGCAGGCGGAACTGAAGAAACTGCACCGCGAGATCGGTACCAGCTTCGTACTCGTGACCCATGATCTCGAGGAGGCGATGATGCTGGCCGACCGCATCTGCGTCATGCGCGCGGGCCACGTCATCCAGATCGGCACGCCGACGGACATCTATTACCGCCCCGCCAACAGCTTCGTCGCCGGCTTCATCGGTGAAACGAACTTCCTGCCGGTCAGGGCCGAAAAGCAGAGCGATGGTGCCATGACGGTGACGTCGCCGCTCGTAACCGGCGCGCCTCAGCGGCTCGCCTCCGAGCACGTCTCGCCCTCGCTGACGCAGAGCGGGACGGCCCTTCTCGTGCGGCCGGAAACCATCCGTTTCCTGCAGGGCGATGAGACGGACGGTATCTGGTCTATGACGGGCCTGGTCGAGGAATATTTCATCAAGGGATCGTCCACCCAGTACCGGGTACGCGTGAAGGGGCTCGATGCACCCGTTGTCATGGAC
>CAMFHT010000452.1 GCA_945952245.1 uncultured Rhizobium sp.
TCCATGCCCTCGCCCTGGGAAGGCAAGGATGCCAAGGAACTCGACGGTTCCGGCATCTGACGCAAGCAAGCAATCTCACCGGTTGACCACCGATCTCTTCAGGAACCGGAACGGCGCGTCTCCGTTTAAGCCTGACGAGCAAGAATTGGCGGGAGACGGTGGAGATGAGTTCGAAATTCGAGTGGCTGGCGCGGGCCGGCTATGCGGCGCGCGGCGTGGTGTTTCTCCTAGTCGCAGCGCTTGCCCTGTTCTCCAGCTTCGGCGGCGGGAGGCCGGATACCAAGAATGCTCTGGACTCGGTCTTGCAGCAGCCCTTCGGGCGGATCTGGCTGGGGCTGATCGGCCTCGGCCTCGTCGGTTTCGTTGCCTGGCGTCTCGCGCAATCCTTGGCCGATGCGGACAATCACGGCTCCGGTGCAAAGAACCTTGTCATCCGCGCAGCCCTTTTCGGCAGTGCCGCCACCTATGCCGGTCTCGCGCTCTATGCCTTCACGCATGCGCTCTCCGCCAGTGCCGGCGGTGAAGGCGGCGGGGAGCAGGGCATGGCCGCCTGGGCGATGACGCAGCCCTTCGGCCGCGTTCTCGCCGGCGCCATCGGCCTCGGCTTCGTGATCGGCGGCTGCGTTACGATCTACAAGGGCGTCACCCAGCGTTTCCGGCGTTATCTCAAGCTGCCCGATGACCGTCACGGGCCGCTTGCGCTGCTTTGCGTCTATGGCCTCGCTGCGCGCGGCGTTGTCTTCCTGATCGTCGGTGTCTTCTTCTGCTATGCCACCTTCCGGCTCGATCCACAGCAGGCGGGCAGCACGGCGGATGCACTGGACTGGATCCGCCAGCTTCCCTTCGGAGCGGTGCTCTACATCATCGTCGCGGTTGGGCTTGCGGCCTTCGGCATCTACAATTTCGTCGAAGCACGCTATCGCAGCGTCGACGCCCCCTCCCTCGACAAGGCGCGGCAATCGCTTCCGGTCTGATCGAGACCTGCGGCGAAACGGACCTTGCTCTGGATTTTGCCGCGGCGCAAACCAAGATAGAACCCATGGCCACGTTCTTCAGAAACCTCTCCCCCCTGCAGGCGGTCCGCGAGTACCGCGCCTGGATCATTGCGCTCACCGCATCGCTCCTCGTCTTCGGCTTCGTGCGCCTGACGGGCGAAATGCTGGAGGGCGAGACACGGCATTTCGACGAAGCCATCCTGCTCTCGCTTCGAACCGCGGCGGATCATGCCATTCCGATCGGCCCGTTCTGGGTCACCAAGGTCATGACCGACCTGACCGCGCTTGGCGGCACTACCGTACTTTCGCTGATCACGGTTCTCGTGGTCGTCTACCTGCTGCTGCGCCGCTCCTTCCGCACCGCGGGCTTCGTGACGGTTTCGATCCTCGGCGGCTGGCTGCTCAGCAGCGCGCTGAAGCTCGGCGTCGCGCGGCCGCGGCCGGATCTCGTGCCGCATCTGGTCGAGGTCTACGACCTGAGCTTCCCGAGCGGCCATGCCATGCTGTCCGCCATTACGTACCTGACGCTCGGCGCCATGCTGTCGCGGCTCGAAACCCGACCGGCGCTCCGGCTGTTCTTCCCGATCGTCGCGGTGCTGCTGACCTTCAGCATCGGGTTCAGCCGCATCTATCTCGGCGTGCACTATCCGACTGACGTCATCGGCGGCTGGACGGCCGGGCTCGCCTGGGCAAGCCTCAGCTGGCTCGCCGCCCGCCGTCTCCTCGGCCGCCGCGACCGTGGCACCGCCGCGGCAGAAGGAGACGGTGGCCAGTAGCTGCCTTACTGCGCCGGAAACTCGAGCTTGCGCACATCATAACCGAGGGCGGCGGCCTTCGCGGTCATCTTCGCGAGCAGCTTCTTCGAGGGCACCTCCCGCGCATAGATCCAGAGGTTCTTCATGCCCGGATCGGCGCTGATGAACCAGCTGCGATCCGGTGCCGTATAGAGCACCCAGTAATCCATCGTGATCAGCAGCGGATAGCGGACGCGGAGCTTCGCCCGATCCTGGTCGAAGTCCTGGATCGTGCCGATGCCGTGCACGGTCTTCAGCTTGCCATCCGGCCTGCCCTCGCGGCAGCCGTCCTCCACCATGATGCGCTCCGGCTTCTGGCCGCGGCTATAGGTGGTGTAGCCGGCAACACAGCCGTCCGTCAGCCACATCGGGGTACGGCCGATCTCCAGCCAGGTACCGGTATAGTGATCGCGCGACACGCGCACGGTCCCCGGCTCTGCATGAGCGGTGGACGGCAAGGGCACGACGAGGGCCGCCGTGGTCAGGGTCAGCAGGGAAAACAGGACTGCAGTCTTGATAGGATTGCGCATCGGATGGTCTCCATGGTGGTCAGGTCTCGAACCGGTCATGAAGGTAGACGGGCTGTGCCCGAACAAGTTTCACGCGGCCCGGAATTTACCGGGCCGCGCTGATCTGTGAGGCGAGCCTTCTTGCCGCGTGGCTTGCATTATTCCGCAGCCGCCTTGTGCTCTTCCAGCGCCGGATGGTCCGTGTTGGAAGGCTGAGGCAGATGCTTGGCAAGCGGCCTGTTGCCACCGAGTTTGCGAACCAGGACGTAGAACACCGGCGTCATGAAGATGCCGAAGAAGGTGACGCCGATCATGCCGCCGAAGACGGCGACACCCATGGCGGATCGCATCTCGGCCCCGGCACCGGTCGAGACCACCAGCGGCACCACGCCCATGATGAAGGCCATCGAGGTCATCAGGATCGGCCGAAGCCTGAGCCGGCTCGCCTAAATCGCGGCCCGGACGGGGTTCTGACC
>CAMFHT010000453.1 GCA_945952245.1 uncultured Rhizobium sp.
GCGCTATTCTCGTCAACAACGATGCCTATTATCGCGTCTCGGATTTTCTGAAGCCGATCCATCTCTACGAGCCGCTGCACCGCAAGATCTTCGAGGTGGCGGGCGACACGATCCGCATGGGCCGCACCGCAAACCCGGTCACGATCAAGACCCACCTGCCCGCCGATGCGAAGGTGGGCGATCTGACCGTTGCGCAATATCTCGCCCGCCTGGCCGCGGAAGCCGTATCGATCATCAATGCCGAGGATTATGGCCGCGCGATCTATGATCTGGCGCTCCGCCGCGCGCTGATCACCATCGGCGAGGACATGGTCAACATCGCATATGACGCGCCGCTCGACATGCCGCCGCAGGCGCAGATCGAGGATACCGAGCGCCGGCTGTTCGACCTCGCCGAAAACGGCCGTTACGACGGCGGCTTCCAGACGTTCAACGATGCTGTCGCCCAGGCGATCGACATGGCCGCCGCCGCCAAGGAGCGCGACGGGGGCCTTTCCGGCATTTCCACCGGCATCGTCTCGCTCGATTCGAAGATGGGCGGCCTTCAGCGCTCGGACTTGATCATCCTCGCTGGCCGTCCGGGCATGGGCAAGACCTCGCTCGCCACCAACATCGCCTACAACATCGCCGCCGCCTATGAGGGCGAAGTGCAGGCGGACGGCTCGATGAAGGCACGCAATGGCGGCGTCGTCGGCTTCTACTCGCTCGAAATGTCGGCCGAACAGCTCGCAACCCGTATCATTTCCGAACAGACGGAAGTGTCATCGTCGAAGATCCGCCGCGGCGACCTGACCGATGCGGATTTCGAGAAGCTCGTCGCCTGCTCGATGATGATGCAGAAGGTGCCGCTCTACATCGACCAGACCGGTGGTATCTCGATCGCCCAGCTCGCGGCGCGTGCCCGCCGCCTGAAGCGCCAGCGCGGTCTCGACGTGCTGGTGGTCGACTACGTACAGCTCATGACCGGCTCGAAGAAGGCCGGCGAGAACCGCGTGCAGGAAATCACCGAGATCACCACGGGATTGAAGGCGCTCGGCAAGGAACTGAACGTCCCGATCGTGGCACTCTCCCAGCTCTCCCGCCAGGTGGAAAGCCGCGAGGACAAGCGTCCGCAGCTCTCCGACCTTCGCGAATCCGGCTCGATCGAGCAGGACGCCGACGTGGTGCTCTTCGTGTTCCGCGAGGAATACTATGTGAAGAACCAGGAACCGCGCGACCCGAACGATCCGAAATATCCGGAATGGGAAGCCCTGTTCGACAAGGTCCGCGGCACGGCAGACGTCATCATCGCCAAGCAGCGTCACGGACCGACCGGCACCGTCAAGCTCGCCTTCCAGGCCGAGTTCACCCGCTTCGCCGACCTCGCAGACCCGAGCTTCGTGCAGTACGAGGAGCCTTGAGGGGCTATTGAGGGCAAGGGTTGTAGGTTTAGTCCCCTTTCATGTTATCGCTCGGGGCCCCCTCACCCCCTGCCGGACCCTCTCCCCGCTGGGGAGAGGAGACGAGTGGATACGCCTCTGTACCCTTTTCGTTTCAGTGGTTTTGAGGCGGGACGGCGCGGCATGTGTCTTCTCCCCAGCGGGGAGAAGGTGGCGGCAGCCGGATGAGGGGGCCGCGAGCACAACAGACAGGAACAGAATGCCCCAAATTCTCGACGACCTCCCGAACCCCGTCGACTTCGACGCAGCGCCCCTGCGCCTTACCGTCGATCTCGCAGCCGTCACGGAAAACTGGCGCACCATGGCGAAGCTGTCGGGCGCGGGGCGCACCGGTGCGGTGGTGAAGGCTGATGCATACGGTCTCGGCGTCGAGGATTGCGGGGCGGCGCTGCACGAGGCGGGCGCGCGGGACTTCTTCGTCATGACGGCAGAGGAAGGGGCGACGCTGCGAGCGGTCGCGCCGGAAGCGCGGATCTTCGTGATCGCCGGTCTCTGGCCGGGTCTGGAGCCGCTGTTCTTCGACAACGACCTCGTGCCCGTCATCTCTTCCTACGAGCAGTTCGCGCACTGGATGTCGGTGCTGTCGGATTACGGCCCCTACCCCTGCGCGCTGCAGGTCGATACCGGCTTCAACCGCCTAGGCCTCACCGTCGAGGAAGCGCTCGAGATCGCCGAGGATCAGGCCCTCCCGCAGGCCTTTTCACCGGTTCTGGTCATGAGCCACCTGATGTGCGGAGACACGCCCGGCGCGGTGGAAAACGCGCTTCAGCTCATGCGCTTCAGCATCGTTGCCAAGGCCTTCGAGGGCGTCGAGGCCAGCCTTTCCGCAACCGGGGGAATTGCGCTGGGTCCCGATTACCATTTCGACCTCACCCGCCCCGGCATCGCGCTCTATGGTGCAACGGGCGGTGCACCGATCCCCGAGCCACTTGCCACGGTCGCAACCGCGGAGGCACGAATCCTCATGATCCGCGAGGCGAGGGCCGGCGAGGCCGTCTCCTACGGCGCCAGCCAGCGCCTCACCCGCGACAGCCGGCTGGCGATCGCCTTTGCCGGCTACGGCGACGGCTATCCCCGCGGCCTCTCCGGCGGCAACATCCTGCAGCGGCAGGATGGCTCGGAACCCGGCAAGGCCTGGTTCAACGGCCACCTCGTGCCGGTCGTCGGACGGGTGACGATGGACACCTCCATCTTCGACGTGACCGACGTGCCGGCGCGCGAAATCCGGGCCGGGGACTATCTGGAGCTTTTCGGAGCGAACCATTCCCTTTCGGCGGTGGCCGAGGCCGCGGGAACCATCGAATATGATCTTCTCGCGGGTCTTGGAC
>CAMFHT010000454.1 GCA_945952245.1 uncultured Rhizobium sp.
TGCTTGAGGTCAAACGGACAAGGATTTTTGTTGTGAGCGACATTTGGGACTTGCCAACGGCGCGCTAAGAACGATAATTGCCGCAATCTGTTGGGAGAAGCCGCCGTCGAGGCGGTGCCGAAGGAGCAACCGCCCCGGAAACTCTCAGGCGAAAGGACCAGCAGAGGCTGACGGACTCTGGAGAGATACCGGTCATCAAGGCCGGTGCGCCGAAGGGATAACAATCTCAGGCGACAAGGACAGAGGGGGCTCACGAACGCGGCAAGCAATTGCCGAGACATGAGCTTGAGCGTGTGGACAAGATCCGCGCGCCGAACCCGGAGGCCTCCTTGGATACCAGTTCCGCAGCCCCTCTTCTCAAGACGCCGCTTCATGCGCTGCACCTTTCGCTCGGTGCCCGCATGGTGCCGTTCGCCGGCTACGACATGCCGGTGCAATACCCCGCAGGCGTGCTCAAGGAGCATCTCGCGACGCGTCAGAGCGCCGGCCTGTTCGATGTCTCGCACATGGGCCAGGTCACCATCCGCGCCCGTTCCGGAAACAATGCGGACGCCGCACTCGCGCTCGAACAACTGGTGCCGGTGGATGTGCTCGGTCTTGGCGCAGGCCGCCAGCGCTACGGCCTCTTCACTCATGACGACGGGGGCATCCTCGACGACCTGATGATCACAAATCGCGGCGATCACCTCTTCCTGGTCGTCAACGCCGCCTGCAAGGAGCAGGATTTCGCCCATCTCGAAAAGCACCTGGGCGCGACCTGCATCGTCACCCCGATCCGCGACCGCGCCCTTCTCGCCTTGCAGGGCCCGAAGGCGGAAGCGGCGCTCGCCTCGCTCTCGCCGGAGGTCGCTTCCATGAAGTTCATGGACGTGATCTCGACCTCGCTCGTCGGTGCGGAGTGCATCGTCTCCCGCTCCGGCTATTCCGGCGAAGACGGCTATGAGATCTCCGTGCCGGAGGACAAGGCGGAAGAGCTTGCCCAGGCTCTGCTCGTCATCGACGGCGTCGAGCCGATCGGTCTCGGTGCACGCGACTCGCTCCGGCTCGAAGCCGGGCTCTGCCTTTATGGCAACGACATCGACACGACGACCACGCCGGTCGAGGCAGCCCTCGAATGGGCCATGCAGAAGGCCCGCAAGACGGGCGGTGCACGCGAAGGCGGTTTCCCCGGCGCTTCCCGCATCCTGTCCGAGCTGGAGAATGGCGCCACCCGCCGCCGTGTCGGCCTGAAGCCCGAGGGCAAGGCGCCGGTGCGCGGCCATGTGAAGCTTTACGCCGACGAGGCCGGCACGACCGAAATCGGCGAAGTCACCTCCGGCGGCTTCGGCCCGACGGTCGAGGGCCCCGTCGCCATGGGCTACCTGCCGGTTTCCCATGCCATGAACGGCACCACAGTCTATGCGGAGGTGCGCGGAAAATACCTGCCGGTTACCGTCACCGCCCTTCCCTTCATCACCCCCACCTACAAGCGCTGATCAGCGGCAACACGAGACAGGACAAGAGGAAAATCCATGCTCAAATTCACCAGCGAACACGAATGGCTCAAGATCGAAAACGGCGTTGCCACCGTGGGCATCACCAACCACGCCGCAGAACAGCTCGGCGATCTGGTCTTCGTGGAACTGCCTGCCGTCGGCAAGAGCTTCTCCAAGGGCGGTGACGCCGCAACCGTCGAGTCCGTCAAGGCCGCTTCGGAGGTCTATTGTCCGCTGGACGGCGAGATCACCGAGGTCAACGACGCGATTACCGCCGATCCCTCGCTCGTCAACTCCGATCCGCAGGGTGCCGGCTGGTTCTTCAAGCTGAAGCTGGCAAACCCCTCCGATGCCGACGAACTGCTCGATGAGGCTGCCTACAAGGAGCTGATCGCCTGATGTCTTCCCCCGTCGAATTCTCCTTTACCGACTACCAGCCCTACGATTTCGCGAACCGCCGGCACATCGGCCCCTCGCCGTCGGAAATGGCTGACATGCTGAAGGTCGTCGGTTATCCGACGCTCGATGCGCTGATCGACGACACCGTGCCCGCCTCCATCCGCCAGAAAGAGCCGCTCGCCTGGGGCGCGCCGATGACGGAGCGCGAGGCGCTCGACAGGCTGCGCGAGATCGCCAACAAGAACACCAATCTCGTTTCGCTGATCGGCCAGGGCTATTACGGCACGATCACGCCGCCGGTCATCCAGCGCTGCATCCTGGAAAATCCCGCCTGGTACACCGCCTATACGCCCTACCAGCCGGAAATCAGCCAGGGTCGCCTGGAGGCCCTTCTCAACTACCAGACCATGATTTGCGACCTGACGGGTCTCGACGTCGCGAATTCCTCGCTGCTCGACGAGGCGACTGCCGCTGCGGAAGCCATGGCCATGTCGGAGCGTGTCTCCAGCTCGAAGGCGCAGGCCTTCTTCGTGGACGAAAACTGCCATCCGCAGACCATCGCGCTGATCCACACCCGCGCCAAGCCGCTCGGCTGGGACGTCATCGTCGGCGATCCGGAAAAGTATCTCGACCCTGCCAAGGTCTTCGGCGCCCTGTTCCAGTATCCCGGCACGTACGGCCATGTGCGCGATTTCACCAAGGTGATCTCCGCACTGCACGCTGCCGGCGCGATCGCCACCGTCGCGGCTGATCCGCTGGCTCTGGCGCTCCTCAAGTCTCCGGGCGAAATGGGCGCGGACATCGCGGTCGGCAACAGCCAGCGTTTCGGCGTGCCCATGGGCTATGGCGGCCCGCATGCGGCCTATATGGCGGTCAAGGATGCCTACAAGC
>CAMFHT010000455.1 GCA_945952245.1 uncultured Rhizobium sp.
GTGGCCGCACCGAGTATTTCTGGGAAAAACCCGGCGACAAATCCGGCGAAGTCTACCCGAAGGCCAGCTTCTCCAAAGCCTACATGCCCTGGCGCGTCATCGTCGGCACCGGCGTCTATGTGGACGACCTGAGGGCCGAGGTGTTCATGACCGTGCTCAAATCCGCAAGCGCCGTCGTCATCGTCTCGCTCCTCGGCCTCGTTGCGGCCTATTTCGTGATCCGCGGCATTTCCCGCCCGCTGACGGCGATCCACGGCGCGTTGCAGGACGTCGCCAACGAGGACGTGTCCCGCACTATTCCGCACACCGACATGCGCAATGAGGTGGGTCTCATGGCCAAGGCCACCGAAGCCTTGCAGCAGAAGGTGCGCGAGCGTCATGCGATGATGGAGCACCAGCAGGTGCAGCAGAAGCAGCTCGACGGCGAGCGCCAGCGCAGCGCGGAACTCGAGCGCGTGGAAGCAGCGCAGCAGGCGCACGTGGTCGAGACCATCGGCACGTCGCTGGAAATGCTGGCGAAGGGTGACCTTACCGTTCGCTGCGGCGACCTTGGCGAGCGATATGAAAGCCTGCGCGCCAACTTCAACGAGGCGCTGTCGCAACTCGAAGCCGCGATGGCGGAAGTCAACGTCAAGGGCAATGACATCGGCCGTTCCAAGGACGAGATCCGCCGCGCGTCGCTCGAGCTCTCGCAGCGGACGGAACGTCAGGCGGCAAATCTCGAAGAGGCTTCCGCCGCCATCGACGAGCTCGCCGTTGCCGTCCGTCACACGGCGGAGGGGGCACGCGATGCCGCCCGACAGGTGACCGCAGCCAACTCGGAAGCAAGCCGCTCGGACGATGTGGTCTCGCAGGCCATCACCGCCATGAGCGGCATCGAACAGTCGAGCCAGCAGATCTCCAACATCATCGGGGTGATCGACGAAATCGCCTTCCAGACGAACCTTCTGGCGCTGAATGCCGGCGTCGAAGCCGCCCGTGCGGGTGAGGCCGGAAAGGGTTTCGCCGTGGTCGCGCAGGAAGTGCGGGAGCTTGCCCAGCGGTCCGCCGCCGCTGCAAAGGAGATCAAGCAGCAGATCGCCAATTCCTCCCATCAGGTGGAAAACGGCGTACAGTTGGTGGGCGAGACGGGCGAGGCGCTGAAGCGGATCTCGAGCCAGATCCATGCGGCGAACGAGATCGTCACCAAGATCGCCCATTCCGCGGCGGAACAGGACACCACGCTGCGGGCGATCGCCTCCACCATGAACCAGCTCGACTCCGCCACCCAGCAGAATGCGGCCATGGCCGAGGAGACCACTGCCTCGGCGGAAGTGCTTGCCACGGACACGGAAGAGCTCATCGCCCTCATCCGCGGCTTCAAGGTGGAGCTTCAGGCAGCCGGCCGAGCCCAGATCCGCCGCGCAGCATAAGGAATAAAAACGGCCCTCCAGCACCTTGGGAATGCCCGCCGGGCATTCCCTTTTTCGTTTTGGTATCTCAGCCCAGGACGATCTGCAGCTTCACATCGGTCGGACGGTGCTCGGCGGCGCGTTCGAAGACCTTGATCGAGTCCTCGAAGGCGAAGCTGCCGGAGATCAGCGGCTTGAGGTCGACGCGGCCCGACGCGATGAGCTCTATCGAGCGGTCGTACATGTTGGCATAGCGGAACACGCTTTCGAGGCGCAGTTCCTTGGTCTGGATGCGCACCACGTCCAGCTCCGCCGTGCCCTTGGCCGGCATTCCAACGAGGACGATTGCGCCGCCCGGTGCGGCTATTTCCGCAAGGTTCCTGTAGGCGGGGGCCGCACCCGTGCATTCGAACACAACGTCCGCCCCCCAGCCGCTGGTCTGAGCCAGCACGAATTCCACCAGATCGGTCTTCGACACATCGACCGGCGTCACGGCCGCATACTGGGCGGCGATGTCGAGCTTCGGCTTGGCGAGGTCGGCGATGATGACGCGGGCGCAGCCGCCGGCAAGCGCTGCGAGCGCCACCATGGTGCCGATCGGGCCTGCACCGATCACCACTGCCACGTCCCCCGGCTTGATCTTCGCCTTCGCTGCCGACTGCATGCCGATTGCAAAGGGTTCGACCATGGCGCCTTCCGCAAAGGAGACGCTGTCGGGCAGGCGATAGGTGAAGGCGGCGGGGTGCACCACGTTGCCGATCAGGCAGCCATGGATCGGCGGCGTCGCCCAGAAACGCACGGCGGGATCGAGATTGTAGAGGCCGAGCTTGGACGCGCGGGAGTTCGGAGCGGGAATGCCCGGCTCCATGCAGACGCGGTCGCCGACCATCAGATGCGTCACGGCGGAGCCGGTCTCTATCACGGTGCCCGAGGCTTCGTGGCCCAGAATCATCGGCTCTGTCACCACGAAGGGACCGATCCGGCCTTCCTCGTAATAATGCACGTCCGAGCCGCACACGCCGACGGTGTGGATCGCGATCTTCACGTCGTTCGGGCCGACCGTCTGGTTGGTCTCGAAATCCCTCAGAGACAGAACATGCTGTTTTTCCAGTACAAGCGCCTTCATCCGATCCTCCCGGTCTTTTGCCCAATCGCAGCGCAATTGCTCAGACAGGCCTATAAGCCCATCCGAGATTTTCTTCAAACGATTGTATTCGATATTGACAAGCTGCCGCTGGAAAAGCAATCTTCGTGAACAGATGATATCTGCGGGATACAAAATTTCTCGCGAGGTCATGGGGAACGGCAGGGAGGAGCCAGTGACTCAGAGTACCGGATAC
>CAMFHT010000456.1 GCA_945952245.1 uncultured Rhizobium sp.
AAGAAGCCTTGAATCAATCCGCGTGTCTCAGGTCAAGCTTTGTCCACGAGGCCTAAAAGCGTCGTCATCTGGCTGGGATTGATGTCAGGCGTCGTGAAACGAGCTCGCGGCAGGCTGGCGCTTCCCTCTGTTCGCGACGGTGCGAAGAACTCCTCCGGTTCAGCGGGGCAGGGTCCCTATGCCGCGGCCGAAGGGCGTCGCCAGCCGCGCTCTGCTTCCGAACGATCGCAGGGGCTGTCGAGAGGCAGGGGCCGATCGCGCCTCCGTAAGCTCAGGCGCTATCCCGCGTCATCGCCATAGCCCAATCCCGCGAGCACGGTCAGCAGGGCCTTTGCGGTCAGGCGTCCGCTCTCATTCTTTCTGCAGACGAGCCAGTATGGTAGGGCCAGTTCCGGAGGCAGCGGGATCTGGCGCAGGTCGCCGCTCATCCGCGCCACGGATTCGGACGGCAGCACCGAAACGGCGCCGTGATGGAGGACCAGATTGATGACGACGGGCATCGAGTCGAGCTCGATCACCTTCAGCCTGTCCAGCTCGGCTTCGGTGAGCGTATCCTCGAGCAGGCGATTGATGATCTGACGGAGCCCGCTTCTCGGGCTCGGGACGGCGATGGGAGAGCCAAGTACGATCCTGGCCAGGTCATCCCTGCCCTCTTCCGGCTTGATGACTTGCGACGGGCCGACGAGCGACAGCGGCGACCGTGAAATCAGATAGCTGTCGAAATCCGTCGGGACGGTGACGCTGTTCAGGAGCACCGCATCATAGGTGCCGCTCTTCAGGCCGGCGATGAGACCCTCGGTGGTCGTGTTCGCCACCAGCAAAGGCTGGCGGGGCTTATCGTGCATCCAGGTCGCGACGAGCGAAGCGAGCAGCGTCGCGACGAAGCTGTCATGGCCCATGGGACTGATCGAGCCGAGCCGGATGGTCGCGGCACTCCGGCGGGAACGTCCGGCGGCCGCATGAGCCAATTCGTTCCAGATCGCCTCGATCGCACGCGTCGATGTCAGCAGACGCCTGCCCGCCGCCGTCATGGTCGAGCCGTCCACGCGGCGGTTGAGCAGGCGGCAGCCAAGCGTCGCCTCGACATGCGCGATCTGGCGGGCAAGCTGGGGCTGGCCCAGCCCGAGCGACTTGGCAGCCCCGCGGATGCTGCCGGTTTCGGCGACATGGGCGAAGCGTGCCAAGGCGCTCAGGCTCAGCGAGACGTCCTGCCTGCCGCGGTCGCCGAGGGCCATGATGTCCTGGACATGTTCGGCGAGCTGCTTGATGGCCGGTGCAAGCCGCTCCGCCTCGAGGGTCAGGACGACGCTCGTCCCGGCCTTCTGCACAAGCGGCACGGAGATCTGGCTTTCCAGGCGATCGATCGCGGCGGCAATGCTTGAAACCGGCTTCCTCATCACCCGGGCTGTACCCCGGATGCTCCGCTCGCTCATCACCCGATGGACAATTAGGAGGGTCGAGGTATCCATTTCGGGGTCTGTCAGCGCCTATATTGCCAAGTATTTTGCAACTACTCAATCTGTGCCCTAGTCCATTGGGCGGGCTTCCGAGATATCGCTAGCGACTTTTTGCCAGAGCTTGAGCTGGAGCATCTGATCCCCTGACGAAGGCCAAACGCGCCATTGCAGGTCCCCGCCCGGCAAGCAATGCCACGATATGGGTTAGACATGATGGAAACTGGTCAGTCCCTGTCAACGCCGCGCGAACCCGCCGACTGGCAAAGCGATAGGCGACTTCACCGGCGCCGCGCTTCGAGCCAACCCAAAATGCTTCCGTGAGAGTAGATCGAGTACCCATTCTTCAACGACGGCCGCCCTATCAACCAGATTTGGGCCGATCGCCGTCAGGCTCGCGCCATGAGCTGACGTTGGAGGGACGCCAATAAGCGGACCTGCCAGAAAGTTCGCGTCGGGGCCGAGAGGAGCATTGCGTCGTACTATCGGGAACTTTCTTGCCTTGTTGCAGAAGACGCGGATTTCCCGCTCAGCTTGCCGAGAGCCCGCCGATCAACGTCGGCATGTCGAGGGGGCGGAAACCATAGTGTTGAAGCCAGCGGACATCGGCGTCAAAGAATGCGCGCAGATCAGGCATCCCGTATTTCAGCATCGTAATCCGATCGATACCCATGCCCCAGGCAAAGCCCTGATAGACATCCGGGTCCAAGCCGCAGTTGCGCAGGACGTTGGGGTGAACCATGCCGCAGCCGAGGATCTCCATCCACTTCGTCCCTTCGCCGATGCGCAGTTCGCCAGCATCCACGGTGTAGAGGATATCCGCTTCCATCGAGGGCTCGGTGAAAGGGAAGAAGGAGGGCCGGAAGCGCATCTTCAGGTTGTCGACCTCGAAGAACGCCTTGAGGAAGCTCTCCAGCACCCATTTCAGGTGCCCCATGTGAGAGGACTTGTCGATCACGAGGCCTTCGACCTGATGGAACATCGGCGTGTGGGTCTGGTCGCTGTCATGTCGATAGGTCCGCCCGGGAATAATCACACGGATCGGCGGCGCGACAGTCGTCATCGTGCGAATCTGAACCGGAGAGGTATGGGTCCGCAAGACCTTGCGCTCGCCTAGGGCATCGGCGGCAAGGAAGAATGTGTCGTGCATCTCGCGCGCAGGGTGGCCGACCGGAAAGTTCAGGGCCGTGTCAACGGCGGTCGGATTCCAGGCCATCGTGGCGGAGTAAAAGCAGGCCACTGG
>CAMFHT010000457.1 GCA_945952245.1 uncultured Rhizobium sp.
ATCTTGGCGATGAGGGCCGAGTAGTCCTTTTCACCGGGGGTGATGCCTTCGTAGACGGCTTCGGTGATGCCCTTGGCATTCATTGCCTTCTTGGTTTCGTCAGCAAGGCCCTGACCGTAGGGGGTCTTGTCGTGAACCACGGCGACCTTGGCATCCTTGAAGTGTTCGGCGATGTAGGCGCCGGCCACTGCACCCTGCTGGTCGTCACGACCGCAGGTACGGAAGGTGTTCCACAGACCACGCTCGGTGAACTGCGGGTTGGTCGCAGCCGGGGTGATTTCGAGAATGCCGTTTTCGGCATAGACTTCAGACGCCGGGATGGAAACGCCCGAGTTGAAGTGGCCGACCACGAACTTCACGCCGTCTGCAGCGAACTTGTTCGCAACCGACACGCCCTGCTTGGCGTCGGAAACGTCGTCGCCGAGAACGATCTTGATCTGTTCCCCGTTGATGCCGCCTGCTGCGTTGATGTCAGCTGCGGCCTGCTCAGCGCCTTTCTGGAGCTGCGCACCGAAAGCGGCGTTAGGACCCGTGAGGGGGCCTGCGACGCCAACGAGCAGGTCTGCCCATGCCGTGCCGCTGAAAGCGACCATGGCGGTGAGCGCAACTGCCGACAGAAGAGACTTCTTCATGTTGTTACTCCCAAATTATTGGATGGGTTTTTTCGATATTCCCGGCGCAATACCCACCATCACTGCGCCGGTATAGAGTTCCCTCTGGGGATCAGTCTGAGACGGATTTAACCCGCCTGTCAATCTTTCTTCTTCCACGAAAACGCGGAGGTGCGTTCGTAGAGCCAGTAATAGTTGTTCACCATCTGGGTCGTCCGCTTGGTGCGATAACCGATCGAGGCGAAGATCAAAAGCAGCACGACATCAAGCACATAATAGAACGGGCTGATGAACGGGCCCTGAAACAGCGCGTAATGCAGGAAACGCATCATCACGCCGAGCAGCAGCGAATAGACGATCACGATCGGGTAGTCCGACCAGCCTTCGGCCGCTGCCCGCCCGGCCCGCCACGCGGTCCAGAAACCGATCAGCATGACGATGAAGCGGATGACGTCGCGGCTGGAGCCGTCGCTCTCGAAAAACAAGCCTTCCATGTTTTCTCTCCCCTTCCCGCCTTAGTGGCGGCCGCCTTCCAGATAGGCGGCGCGGACTTCCGGATTGGCCAGAAGCTCCTTGCCGCTGCCCTGCATCGTGACATTGCCGTTGACCATGACATAAGCCCGGTCGGACAATCTCAGAGCGGCGAATGCGTTCTGCTCGACGAGGAACACGGTGAGGCCCTCGGTCTTGTTGAGTTCCTTGATCGCCTCGAAGATCTGCTTGGAGATCAGCGGAGCGAGGCCGAGGGACGGTTCGTCGAGAAGCAGAAGCTTCGGACGAGCCATCAGCGCGCGGCCGATCGAGAGCATCTGCTGCTCGCCGCCCGAAAGCGTGCCGCCGCGCTGCTGCTGGCGCTCTTCGAGACGCGGGAAGAGCTTGAAGATGCGCTTCACGTCCTCGTTGAAGTACTTCAGATTGTCGAGGCTCGCGCCCATCTGAAGGTTCTCGAACACCGTCATGCGCGGGAAGATGCGACGGCCTTCCGGCGACTGCGCGATGCGGAGCCTTGCGATCTCGTGCGTCGGCATGCGGGTGATGTCGCGGCCGTCGAAGATGACCTGGCCGTTGCGGGCCTGCGGGCTACCGCAAATGGTCATCATCAGCGTCGACTTTCCGGCGCCGTTGGCACCGATCAGGCAGGCGATCTCGCCCTGGTTCACCTCGACGTTCACGCCGTTGAGCGCGCGGATGTTGCCGTAAAAGGTCTCGACGCCCTTTACCTTGAGAAGCGGTTCACCACTCATACGTTTTCGCCTCCCTCGAGGGATTCCACCACTGCGATCACCTCTTCGACCTCCTCGTCCTCGACGCCGAGATAGGCGGCGATGACGCGCGGGTCGTTCTTCACGTGGTCCGGCGTACCATCGGAGATCTTCTGACCGTATTCGAGCACCACGACATGGTCGGAGATTTCCATGACCACCGACATGTCATGCTCGATCAGCATGATGGAGGTGCCGGCATCCGCGCGGATGGAGCGGAGCAGCTTGTTGAGGGTTGCCGATTCCGACGGGTTGAGGCCGGCGGCGGGTTCGTCGAGGCAGAGGAATTCCGGCTCGGTGCACATGGCGCGGGCGATTTCCAGGCGACGCTGCGCACCGTAGGAAAGGTCGCCGGCCGGGTCGTCAGCGCGGTCGATCAGGTCGGCCATTTCGAGCCAGTGCTCGGCCAGCTCGATGGAACGCTTGGCTTCCGCCTTGTAGCCGCCGATGCCGAGCAGACCCATGACCGTGTAGCCCGAAGCCTTCATCAGCTTGTTGTGCTGGGCGACCAGCAGGTTTTCCAGAACCGTCATGCCCGAGAACAGGCGGATGTTCTGGAAGGTACGGGCCACCTTCGCGGTCTTCGTGATCTCGAAGTCCGGCAGGCGCTCGAGCAGGTATTCCTTGCCGCTCTTCTGGCGAAGCGTGATCATGCCCATGGTTGGCTTGTAGAAGCCGGTGATGCAGTTGAAGACCGTGGTCTTGCCCGCACCGTTGGGGCCGATCAGCGCAGTGATTTCGCCGCGCTTGGCTTCGAAGGAGAAGTCGTTGATGGCCATCAGTCCGCCGAACTTCATCGACAGATGTT
>CAMFHT010000458.1 GCA_945952245.1 uncultured Rhizobium sp.
AGCAGGCCTTCGATTATCTAGATGCGCCGATCCTGACCATCGCCGGCAAGGACGTACCCATGCCCTATGCGGCGAACCTGGAAAAGCTGGCTCTGCCGAACGTGGGCGAGGTCGTCCAGGCCGTCAAAACCGTTTGCTACAAGTAAGGGGGAGGCAAGGATGCCGATCAACATCACCATGCCCGCCCTTTCGCCAACCATGGAAGAGGGCAAGCTCTCCAAGTGGCTGAAGAACGAGGGCGATCAGATCAAGAGCGGCGACGTGATCGCCGAAATCGAAACCGACAAGGCGACCATGGAAGTGGAAGCCGTGGATGAAGGCACGCTCGCCAAGATCCTCGTTGCCGCCGGCACCGAGGGCGTGAAGGTCAACACCGTGATCGCGGTGCTGGCCGGCGAGGGCGAGGATGCGAGCGCGGTGTCCGCCCCGGCGGAAAAGCCGGCAACGGCAGCGCAAGCGGCCCCCTCATCCGGTCCTTCGGACCACCTTCTCCCCGCTGGGGAGAAGGGGCAACAAGCACCTGCGCAAGCAAATTCGGATGGCAAGAGTGGGCAGGCCGCGAGCGGCTCGGCCCCCTCTCCCCAGCGGGGAGAGGGTCCGGCAGGGGGTGAGGGGGCCAAGCCCGCCGCCGCTAGCCATGGCGACCGCATCTTCGCGTCCCCGCTCGCGCGGCGGCTGGCGAAGGAGGCGGGGCTCGACCTTGCATCCGTCTCGGGTTCCGGCCCGCATGGCCGGGTGGTGAAGTCGGATATCGAAAAGGCCGTCTCCTCCGGTTCCGCCAAGCCGCAGGCCGCTCCGGCCGTACAGGGCGCCGCTCCGGCTGCTACCGCAGCACCGCAGCTTGCAACCGGCATGTCGCAGGATCAGGTGCTGAAGCTCTTCGCCGAAGGCTCCTACGAGCTCGTGCCGCATGATGGCATGCGCAAGACGATTGCCAAGCGCCTGCAGGAATCCAAGCAGACGATCCCGCACTTCTACGTGACCGTGGATTGCGAGCTCGATGCGCTGCTGGCGCTGCGTACCCAGATCAACAACGCCGCGCCCATGCGCGACGGCAAGCATGCCTACAAGGTCTCGGTCAACGACATGGTCATCAAGGCCATGGCGCTGGCGCTTAGGGACGTGCCGGATGCGAACGTGTCCTGGACCGACCAGGCCATGGTGAAGCACAAGCATGCGGATGTGGGCGTCGCCGTCTCCATCCCGGGCGGGCTGATCACGCCGATCATCCGCAAGGCCGAGGAGAAGAGCCTGTCGGCCATCTCCAACGAGATGCGCGATCTCGGCAAGCGGGCCAAGGACCGCAAGCTGAAGCCCGAGGAGTATCAGGGCGGCACCACCGCGGTCTCCAACATGGGCATGATGGGCGTCAAGAACTTCGCCGCCGTCGTGAACCCGCCGCATGCGACCATCCTCGCCGTCGGCGCGGGCGAGCAGCGGGTGATCGTGAAGAACGGCGAAATGGCGATCGCAACCGTCATGTCCGTTACGCTCTCCACCGACCACCGCTGCGTGGACGGCGCGCTCGGAGCCGAGCTTCTGGCGGCCTTCAAGGGCTATATCGAAAACCCGATGGGCATGCTGGTATAAGCCATGGCAAAGACCGTTCTCTGCTATGGCGACAGCCTGACCTGGGGCTATGACGCGGAAACGTTGGGGCGTCACCGGTTCGAGGACCGGTGGCCCTCCGTGCTGCAGAAAGCGCTGGGTGCCGAGGTGCAGGTCATCGCCGAGGGGCTGAACGGTCGCACTACGGCTTATGACGACCACCTGTCCGATTCGGACCGGAACGGCGCGCGCGTGCTGCCGACCATCCTGCAGACGCATGCGCCGCTCGATCTCGTGATCATCCTGCTCGGCACCAACGACATGAAACGCGGCATTGCCGGCAATGCGTTTCTGGCGCGGCAGGGCATCCAGCGGCTCGTGGGCCTCATCCGCCATCACGAATGGCCGATGGAAGGCATGGACGCGCCGGATATCCTGATCGTTTCGCCGCCGCCCTGCCGGGAGACGGCGAACACGATCTTTGCGGCCATGTTTTCGGGCGCGATCGAGGAATCGGCCATGCTCGCGACCCTCTACCGCGATCTCGCGGACGAGATGGATTGCGGCTTCTTCGATGCGGGCTCGGTGGCGCAGACGACGCCGCTCGACGGCATCCACCTCGATGCGGACAATACCCGCGCCATCGGGCGCTGCCTGGAGCCCATGGTCCGGATGATGCTCGGTCTTTGAGGACCGCTTGATCAGGATCAAGGCCGCTTCGCTGGCGATGCTTAGGCTGACCCTATCAACCCGTTGAAGGAGATAGGGAATGTCGAACACCCCGCACGAACTGGCCGAAGAGTTTCCGGAGCATGTCGCGAAAATGCGTGACCTGAAAGTCAGCGACGCGCATTTCGCCAAGCTCTTCGAAGAATATCATGACGTGAACCGCGCCATTCACCGCGCGGAGACAAATGTGGAGCCGACCGACGACACGCACATGGAGACCATGCGCAAGACCCGGATGGTTCTGAAGGACAAGATCTACGGGATGCTGACCAAGGCGGCCTGATCGGCGCCGGCTTCATCCCCGCACCAGGTCCGGGCGGAAAGACCTGCCCGGCCCGTGCCTGAAGAGGAGATGAAGGCCCGTGGCGAATTCCTATGACGTGATCATTATCGGCTC
>CAMFHT010000459.1 GCA_945952245.1 uncultured Rhizobium sp.
GCTCAGATATTCCGAGACCTTGGGCATGAGCGAGATCGCCACCTGCCCGTCTTCCGGCTTCTGCTGCATGGCGAGGAAGAACCACATCACCATGGGCGTGAAGAAGAAGTAGACGAGTGCCGCCCCCAGGAGGAAGAGGATGGGCGAGGCGATCAGGAACGGCAGGAAGGCGGCGCGCTCGTTGCGGTAGAGGCCGGGCGCCACGAACTTGTAGATTTGCGAAGCCACCACCGGAAAGGCGACGACCATGGCGGTGAAGGCCGCGACCTTGACCTGCGTGAAGAAGAATTCCTGCGGCGCGGTGTAGATCAGCTCGGATTTCGCGAGATCGAGATGAGCCCAGAGCACGGCCCACTTGTAGGGGTAGACCAGCACGTTGAAGATGTGCTTGGCGAAATAGAAGCTCACCAGGAAGGCCAGGAAGAAGGCGCCCAGAGACCAGATCAGACGCTTGCGGAGCTCGATCAGATGCTCGATGAGCGGCTGCGGCTTGTCATCGATATCGCCGATCATGCCTTGTCCTTGTCCTTGCTGGTCACTGTCGCTTTGCGGCGGGTCTTCGGTGCGGCCGGCGCTTGCGCATCCGGCAGCGCGATCACGTCAGCCGGCTTTGCGGCCTTGCGGCGGGTGGCGGGCTTTGCCGCGGGCTCCGCCCCGGTTTCACCGAGCACGGCCACGGTCTTCGGCTTGCGCTTCGGCTTCGGCTCGGCCTTGATCACCTCTTCGACGGGCGGAACCGCCAGGCTTTCGGCGAGGACCGAGGTGGAACTCACCACGGTCGCGGCGGCCGGCACCAGCGTCTTCGGCTCTGCGGGCGGCACAACGGGCGGCGTGTCGGCAAGCTTCACCGCCGGTTCCGGCAGTGTCACTGCGGCTGGAACCTCGGCCGGCTTTGCGCCACTGCTTTCCACGCTGTTGCGGATGTCGGAGCGGATCTCGTCGGCTGCCTGGCGCAGCGGGTTCATCGCCTCGCGCAGCGAATTGACCGGGTTGATGCGCTGCACGTCCGAGATCGTCTGGCGCAGATCGCCCATGTCCGCCTCGTTCAGCGCATCGTCGAACTGCTTGCGGAACTCGCCCGCCATCGCGCTGAACTTGCGCGACATGCGGCCGAAGGCCCTGAGCATCGGCGGAAGGTCCTTGGGGCCGACCACGACAATCAGCACCACGGCAATAACCAGCAGTTCGGACCAGCCGACATCCAGCATGAGAAGAGGCTCCTTGAGCCCGAAATGTTTCGCTACCCCGTCACGGCGGGTTCAGGCGCGAGAGGCGCGCCATCCTTGCCGTGGCACCCCCATGCCCGGGCCAGCGGTGCCGGTCCAGGCATGCCTGCGTCCGGCTTACTTGAGCTCGTCGGCCTTGTGATCGACGGTCTTGGTGGTTTCCACCGTCGGCTCGTCGTCGGACATGCCCTTCTTGAAGCTCTTGATGCCCTTTGCGACATCGCCCATGAGTTCCGGGATCTTGCCCCGGCCGAACATGAGCAGAACGATCGCCAGCACGATCAGCCAGTGCCAAATGCTAAAAGAACCCATGATTACACTCCCTCTTGAGACGTCGTATCGATGTATGATGTTTGCCTGATTTTTTCAAACACCAAAATACCTTGGGTATCGACGTTGACCGTTACGTCACGGATTCCCTGTGGCAATTGGTCTGCCCGGATGCGTGCCCGGACGGGTTGTTCGCTGCCCGGCACCGCGAGGCTCAGGAGCTCCACGACACCGAGAAAACGGCGGGCGAGGATGCGTGCGGGGATCGACCCGCCCGTCTCCCGCACCGCCACGCTCGACAGCCGGACCGCCACCGAAACCGGTGTGCCATCGGCGAGCTCAGGCGTGATCGCCAGTCCCAGCGGGGTCTCGGCGCGGCCGCCGGAAACCACCGCATCGAATTCGTTGATCTCCGAGAAGAAGGCCGCGGTGAAGAGATCCGTCGGCCTGCGGTAGAGATCGTCCGCTGTGCCCGCCTGCACCAGAAGCCCGTCCTTGAGCAGCGCAATGCGGTCGCCCATGCGCATGGCTTCTTCCGCATCATGCGTCACGACGATGGCCGTCGCGCGGGTTTCGCGCAGGATCGCCAGCGTGTCGGCGCGGATTGTGTCCTTTAAACGGGAATCGAGGCCTGAAAATGGCTCGTCCATCAAAAGCACGCCCGGACGGGGTGCCAGCGCGCGGGCGAGCGCCACGCGCTGCTGCTCGCCGCCTGAGAGAACATGCGGATAGCTCTGGGCATATCGGGCAAGCCCCACGCGCTCCAGCGCCGCCATGGCCTCGGCCTCCGCTTCCTTTCTGGGGATCTCGGTGAGGCCAAAGCGGACATTGTCCAGGATCGTCATGTGCGGGAAGAGCGCGAAGTCCTGGAACATCAGCCCGATGCCGCGCTTTTCCGGCGGCAGGAACTGGCTCGGACCGGCGATCTCCTGCCCGTTCAGCAGCAGCCTCCCGTGGCTCTGCGCCTCGATGCCTGCGGCAATGCGTAGCAGCGTCGTCTTGCCGGAACCGGAGGGTCCGAGCAGGCACAGCACTTCGCCCGGCTCTGCCGTCAGCGAAACGCCCTTGATGGTTTCCTTGTTGTGATAGCTGTGGCGAATGTCCTCGAAGGCGAGGCGCGATGCAAAGGCTGTCTCTTATACACATCTCCGAGCCCACGAGACAAGAGGCAAT
>CAMFHT010000460.1 GCA_945952245.1 uncultured Rhizobium sp.
GAATCGAGCGGCGCGCCGAGACGGTTCTCGAAGATCTCCTTGGCATAGGGGCCGGTGACCGCATGCATGGCGTCGAAGACGATGCGGAAGCCGAGATTGAAGAGGTTGCGGATCGCCGGGAAATCGAAGAGCGATTCCATGAGCTTCGCATAGTCCTCGACAGGGTCGATGACCGAGATCGTCATGCCGCCCACGGTCTGGCTGCCGATGCGGTCGAGGTTCACGTCCGCGAAGTCGGCGATCTTGTAGGCCTCGATCGACTTCGAGCGTACATAGATGGCGTCGGTGATCTTTTCCGGCGCCGGACCGCCATTGCCGATATTGTACTTGATGCCGAAATCCTCGGTCGGGCCGCCGGGATTATGGCTGGCGGACAGGATGATGCCGCCGAAAGCCTTGTACTTGCGGATGATGTGCGAGGCCGCCGGCGTCGACAGAATGCCGCCCTGGCCGACCATGACCTTGCCGAAGCCGTTGGCGGCGGCCATCTTGATCGCGATCTGGATCACTTCCCGGTTGAAGAAGCGGCCATCGCCGCCGATCACCAGCGTCTTGCCCTGGTATCCCTCGAGCGAATCGAAGATCGACTGAATGAAGTTTTCCGCATAATTGGGCTGCTGGAAGACGGGCACCTTCTTGCGCAGGCCGGACGTTCCGGGCTTCTGGTCCTGGTAAGGTGTCGTGGGGACAGTTCTGATCATGATTGCTCACGCGGTTCTTGATATGAGGCTGGAATAGAGCTCGGCATAGCGTGCCGCGCTCCGTATCCAGGAAACATCCGCTTTCATGCCCTGCTTTTGAATTTGCGTCCAGAGCTTCTTGTCGGCGTAGAGGCGGATGGTCCTGTGGATGGCCTGGCGCAGGCCATCGGCGGAAATCGGCGAAAACTGCACGCCCGTCGCGCATTTTCCCTGCAATGCCGCATGGTTGGCGTCGATCACCGTATCAGCGAGACCGCCGGTGCGGGCGACGACCGGCACGCAGCCATAGCGAAGCGCGTAGAGCTGGGTCAGTCCGCAGGGCTCGAAGCGCGAAGGCACGAGAATGGCATCGGCACCCGCCTGCAGGAGGTGGGAAAGCGGTTCGTTATAGCCGATCGTCATGCCGATCCGCCCGCGGTGGCGGGTGGAGGCGCTGAGCAGCGCGCCCTCGAGCGCAGAATCGCCGCTGCCGAGCACGGCGAGCTTGCCGCCATGGCGCACCAGATCGTCGACCACCTCGGGGATGAGGTCCATCCCCTTCTGCCAGGTCAGGCGGCTGATGATGGTGAAGATCGGCCCGTCGTCCTGATCCAGCTGGAAGTGGCGGCAGAGCGCCTCGCGGTTCAGCGCCCGCGCCTTGAGGGTTGCGGCACCATAGGGAGCCGCGATCATCGGATCGGTCTCCGGGTTCCACGTCTCGACGTCGATGCCGTTGACGATGCCCGAGAGCTGCTCCTCGCGCGCGGCGATCACGCCTTCCAACCCCATGCCGAAGCTCGGCTGCAGGATCTCGCCGGCATAGGAGGGGCTGACGGTGGTGATGGCGGTCGCCGATTGCAGGCCGCCCTTGAGATAGCCGACATCGCCGTAATACTCGACGCCGTCCATGGCAAAGGCATGGGGCGGCAGGCGGAGCTGGCCGAAGATGTCGTTGCCGAACTGACCCTGGAAGGCGATGTTGTGGACGGTCACCACGCTCGGCACCGCATGCGCCCGGCCATAGCGCATGTAGACCGGCGTCAGCGCCGCCTGCCAGTCATGGGCATGGACGAGATCGGGTTTGAAATCGTCGAGAATGCCGGCGGCAATTTCCGATCCGGCGAAGGAAAGCGCCGCGAAGCGCTTCCAGTTGTCCTGAAAATCATAGCCGGTCGGGTCGAGATAGGGGCCGCCGGGCCGGTCGTAGAGACCGGGGCAATCGAGCACCAGCAGGTCGAGCCCCTTGTGATGCGCCTCGACGAGGGTGGCACGCTCACCGAGAAGATCCTCGAAGACGTACCGCTCCCGCGGATTTTCGAGCTTCTTCATGACGGCCGGATAGCCCGGAACCAGCGAGCGCGTACGGATGCCGAGGGCCTCCAGCGCAAGCGGCAGGGCGCCTGCCACGTCCGCCAATCCGCCGGTCTTCACCAGCGGGTAGATTTCCGACGTCACCGATAGGATGTTCATGTGGTTCAGATTCCCAGTTTGTCGATCATCGCCTGGGTGATCAGGCAGATGCCGTTCTCCGAGCGGCGGAAGCGCTGAGCGTCGAGCTCCGCGTCCTCGCCCACCACGAGCCCTTCCGGGATCGTAACGCCGTGGTCGATCACCACGTTCCGGAGCTGGGCGCGACGTCCGATCTTCACGTTCGGCAGCACGACCGCATTTTCGAGGCGCGAATAGGAATTGGCCCTGACCCCGGTGAACAGCAGGCTCCGGTTGAGCGTGGCGCCGGAGATGATGCAGTCGCCGGAAACGAGCGAGGAGATCGCCGAGCCGCGCCGGTTCTCGTCGTCATGCACGAACTTGGCGGGCGGCGTGATTTCCGAATAGGTCCAGATCGGCCAGGACTTGTCGTAGATGTCGAGCTCCGGCACCACGTCGGTGAGGTCGATGTTCGCCTGCCAGTAGGCGTCGATCGTGCCCACGTCGCGCCAGTAGGGCTCCCGCTCGAAGCTGGAGCGCACGCAGGACTGGGC
>CAMFHT010000461.1 GCA_945952245.1 uncultured Rhizobium sp.
AACCGATCAGCCTGTCCGAGGGCATCCTCTTCACCACCTATGCGACGCTGCGTTCGGATGACCGCGGCGAGAAAGTCTCGCGTGTCCGCCAGATCGTGGACTGGCTGGGGCGCGATTTCGACGGGGTCATCATCTTCGATGAAAGCCACGCAATGCAAAATGCGGGCGGCGGCAAGGGCGAGCGCGGCAATGTCGAGGCATCACAGCAGGGCAGGGCGGGTCTGCGCCTGCAACACGCACTACCCGACGCCCGAGTAGTCTACGTCTCGGCCACCGGGGCCACGACGGTCCACAACCTCGCCTATGCTCAGCGGCTCGGCCTCTGGGGTGGGGAGGATTTCCCTTTCGCCACGCGCGCCGAATTCGTCGAGGCAATCGAGGCCGGGGGCGTCGCGGCCATGGAAGTTCTGGCTCGCGATCTGCGTGCCCTCGGCCTCTACACCGCGCGGTCGCTTTCCTACGACGGTGTCGAATACGAGCTGGTCGAGCATCAGCTGACCGATGAGCAGCGCCGCATCTATGATGCTTACGCGGGGGCCTTCGCCGTCATCCACAACAACCTCGATGCCGCGATGGAGGCGGCCAACATCACCGGCTCGGATGGCACGCTGAACCGGCAGGCCAAATCCGCCGCGCGCTCGGCCTTCGAGAGCGCCAAGCAGCGCTTCTTCGGCCATCTGCTGACCAGTATGAAAACCCCGACGCTGATCCGGTCTGTCACGGCCGATCTGGGGGCAGGCCATGCAGCGGTCATCCAGATCGTTTCGACCGGCGAGGCGCTGATGGAACGGCGCCTGGCGGAGATCCCGACCGAGGAATGGAATGACCTGACGGTGGATATCACGCCGAGGGAGTACGTAGGTTCGTACCTTCAGCATTCCTTCCCGGTTCAACTCTACGAGCCCTTCACCGATGGTGAGGGCAACCTGTCGTCGCGCCCGGTGTTCCGCGATGGTCAGCCGGTTGAATGCCGCGAGGCCGTGCGCCGGCGCGACGAGATGCTGGAACACTTGGGCTCGCTGCCCTCCGTTCCGGGCGCGCTCGATCAGGTGATCCAGCACTTCGGGACGGAAATGGTCGCAGAAGTAACGGGCCGGTCGCGCCGCATCATCCGCAAGGGCGAAGGCCCGGCTTCACGGCTGGCGGTCGAAACCCGCGCACCCTCTGCCAACCTGGCCGAGACCTCCGCCTTCATGGACGACCAGAAGCGTGTGCTGATCTTCTCCGATGCCGGCGGCACAGGACGCAGCTATCACGCCGAATTGTCAGCCAAGAACCAGCGGCTCAGGGTTCACTACCTGCTCGAACCCGGCTGGACGGCCGACGCCGCGATTCAGGGCCTTGGCCGCACCAACCGGACCAACCAGGCGCAGCCGCCGCTGTTCCGGCCGATCTCGACCAATGTGAAGGCGGAGTGAGCTGCTGCCGGTTTCGTGGACACGAAGATAAGATCGTGACCAAGGAACTGGAGAGTTGATATGTCGAGACGGAAGTTCAGCCGCGAGTTCAAGATCGAGGCCGTAAGGCTGGTGACCGAGCGGGGAGTGGCGGTTGCGCAGGCCGCCCGTGACCTTGATGTGGCGGAGAGCGTTTTGCGCCGCTGGATGCGGGAATTGGCGGTTGCGCCTGCTGCAGCCTTTCCCGGGAACGGGCAAATGCGGGCTGACCTGGCCGAGATTGCAGCCTTGAAGAAAGAGGTCGCGCGTCTTCGTGCGGAGCGTGACATCCTGAAGAAAGCAGCCGCTTTTTTCGCGCGAGAGGCGATATGAGGTTCGCCTTCATTGCCAAGCATCGTCACATTTGGCCAGTCAGCTGGCTCTGCGAAGTTCTGGATGTATCGCGCTCGGGCTTCCATGCTTGGCTCACCCGGCCGACCAGCGCCCGCGAGATCCATGACGCCAGGCTCGTCACGGCGATCGAGACGAGCTTCAAGGCCAGCGACCGGACGTATGGCGCCCGCCGCGTGTGGCGTGATGTTCTGGAAGAAGGGCTTGCCTGCGGGCTTCATCGGATCGAACGGCTGATGCGGCTCAATGCCCTCAGAGCGCGGCCCAGGCGCCGTGGGAAGCCCACGGATGATGGCGAACGGTCGGTGATTGCTGACAATATCCTGGACCGGGACTTTCAGGCCGACCGGCCGAACCAGAAGTGGCTGGCCGACTTCACCTACATCTGGACCGCAGAGGGCTGGCTGTATGTTGCGGTAGTGCTGGACCTCTTCTCACGGCGCGTCGTCGGATGGTCCATGAAGGCCGACCGGGATGCATCACTGGTCATGGACGCGCTGATGATGGCCGTGTGGCGACGCGGCAAGGCTGACGCGCTGCTTCATCACTCGGATCAGGGATCGCAATACACAAGCGAACAGTTTCAACGGCTTCTGGCCGACAACGGGATCACCTGCTCGATGAGCCGGGCAGGCAACGTGTGGGACAACTCAGCGATGGAGAGCTTTTTCTCGTCGCTGAAGACCGAGCGGACAGCCCGCAAAGTCTACCGCACCCGCGACGAAGCCCGTGCCGACGTCTTCGACTACATCGAGCGCTTCTACAACCCGCGCAGACGGCATTCGAAATTGGGCTATCTTAGCCCGATGGAGTTCGAGGCCCGCGCTATGCTAGCTTAACCTGCTGTCCACGAAACCGGCAGCAGCTCAG
>CAMFHT010000462.1 GCA_945952245.1 uncultured Rhizobium sp.
CTTCTTCTACCATTCGAACGAGGGGCTGGAGGTCGTCGGCATCGTCGAGGTCATCCGGGAAGCCTATCCCTGGGAAGATGCCGGGCCGCCTTGGGTCCTCGTCGACTTCAAAGGGGTGAAGCCGCTGCCGAAGCCGGTCTCCCTTGCCGCGGTCAAGGCCGAGCCGAAGCTCGCCAAGATGTCGCTCGTCACCTCCTTCCGCCTCTCGGTCCAGCCGGTTACGGACGAGGAATGGGACATCGTCTGCAAGATGGGCGGGCTCTAAAGCATTTTCGAGCGAAGTGGACACCGGTTCGCGTGAAGAAAATGCGATAGAATAAAGAATAAGAGCATTTTCGCGATTCGGAGAAACGCCGAAATGCTCTGAACGCTCAAGCCTGATAGTAACCGGCGAAAAGCGGGTAATCCGCCAGCGCGCGCGGCCGATAGGGCAGCATCTCCTGGAGGATCGGCACGGCCGCAGCCTGCAGGCGCGGCTCGACTGCAGGCGCCATCCGCGCCGGCTGCGGCTGGAAGCCGTTCAGCACGAAATCCTCCCGCGTGCCCTCGCTCCACGGCAGCCAGGAGGTCTTGCGCTCGTCATGCTGCTGGCCGAGGGCGTCCGGCCGCAACTCCGCGATCAGTCCCGGCTCGACGATGAGCGGATGCGCGATGGCCTGCGCCTCCGCGATCATCCAGCCGAGCGACAGGTCGGAGAGCCCCATTTTCAGGCCGTAGCCGCCGCCGATATCGGTATGAACCCCGGCGAACCAAACCTGCCTGATCTGCCCGGGTGGCGCCCCGTTTTCGTCCCAGAGCTCGAGTGCGAAGACCTGCCGGTTCTCGTCGATGGCCAGCGCATGCCGGCCATGGGCGACCTGCCGGTTGAGGGTCGCATCATGGAACTTGTGGCGGCCCGGCAGGCTGCCGATGCCCGGGAGCCCGAGCGCCCTGACCGTATCCCAGACCCCGACGAAGAAGGGCGGCGCCGGCTGCGTGCCGTGACGCTGGCGGAATGCCGCCGCAGCCTCGGCCCGGGCAGCCGCATCCTGGACCATGTAGACGTCCTTGACCGCGCTCGCAGCGAGCGCCCGCACCTCGTCCGTTTTGATCGCATCGCTGAACCCGTCCCAGCGCGTCACCCGTGCGAAGCCGCCCGGCACGCCGCAAAGCGCCAGCACCCCACCGAGACTGCGGACGGTATAGGCGCCGCGGCTGAAACCGAACAGGAAGATCCGATCCCCCGGCCTGTACGCGCAGAGCAGCGCCGCATAGCAGTCGATGATGTTGTCGGTGATGCCATAGCCGGTCGCCTGGGCGAGCAGGTCCTTGACGCGCCGGAAGGGTCCGCGAATCTCGCCCTCGTCCGGATTGGAGCCGAGGCCGGGATCGTAGAAGCAGATTTGCTCGGCGCCATCAGCCTCGCGCGTCGCCATGAACAGGCGATAGACATTCGTCCAGTTGATCGGGTTGGCGCCGCCGGCCTGTCCCGTCCCATCCGAGAAGATGCCGATATTGCGCGCCATGACGCCTCCCAGGGCCCTATCCTACCATTGGATGAGGCGAACCGGGGATGTTTTGGCGCTGCGCCATGCCCAAAACGCCTGCCCCTGCCACGAAAGTGCGATGCACAATGGGTTGCCGCGCCGCGCGCGCATCCTATGATGCGTCGAAATCGAAGAAGCGACGTCCGCCGCGCCTATCCATGAGGCGGACCAGCGCAACACAGACGGTCCAAGTCTGGGGAGACGCCCGAATGTCCGAGATCATCTACGACGTCCCGACCTCCTGGTCGAAGAAGGCCTGGGCGACCGACGCCAAGTACAAGAAGATGTACGCGGCCTCGATCAAGGACCCGGACAAGTTCTGGGGTGAGCACGGGCAGCGGATCGACTGGTTCAAGCCCTATACCAAGGTCAGGAACGCCAGCTTCAAGCCGGGCAAGGTCTCGATCAAATGGTTCGAGGACGGCACCACCAACGTCGCTCATAACTGCATCGACCGGCATCTCGCGACCCGCGCCAAGCAGACGGCGATCATCTGGGAGGGCGACGACCCCTCCGAGTCGAAGAAGATCACCTACGGCCAGCTCTATACCGAGGTCTGCAAGTTCGCGAACGTCCTCAAGGCAAACGGCGTCAAGAAGGGCGACCGCGTCACCATCTACCTGCCGATGATCCCGGAGGCGGCCTACGCGATGCTCGCCTGCGCCCGCATCGGCGCGATCCATTCGGTGGTCTTCGGCGGCTTCTCGCCGGATTCACTGGCGAGCCGCATCGAGGATTCCGATTCGAAGATCGTGATCACCGCCGATGAAGGCCTGCGCGGCGGGCGCGCCGTGCCGCTCAAGAAGAATGTCGATACCGCCGACGACAAGGTGAAGGGCGGCATCGGCACCGTCATCGTCGTCAAGCGCACCGGCGGCAACGTCACCATGAAGGAAGGCCGCGATCTCTGGTACCATGACGAGGCTGCCAAGGTCTCCGGCCATTGCCCGCCGACCGAGATGAAGGCGGAGGACCCGCTCTTCCTGCTCTACACTTCCGGCTCGACCGGCAAGCCGAAGGGCGTGCTCCACACCTCCGCCGGTTATCTCGTCTATGCCTCGATCACCCACCAATATGTCTTCGACTACCATGACGGCGACATCTACTGGTGCACGGCCGATGTCG
>CAMFHT010000463.1 GCA_945952245.1 uncultured Rhizobium sp.
TGCATCTGCGATCTGCAGAAGTTCAAGCCGGTTCGCACTGACTGCCATGTCTCAAATCTCCGTCTGTTTCAGGTCGGGGCAGGGCCTCAATGTCCCTCTGGCCTGCCCGCGCACGTCAATCTTCTTGGATGTCGTCTTCGTCTTCTGCTTCGTTCTGGTTCGCCGCCGCGGCGCGGGCGGCCTTGTCGGCCTTCAGCGCGTCACGGATCAGGTCGTCCGTCAGGATCAGCTTCGCATCGGCAAGCGTCGAGAACGGGATCGCCACCACGGGCTCCTCGCCATAGGCGATCTGGTCCCGCTCCAGGCGGAAGCCCTCGTCGGTCACCTCGGTGATCTTGCCGCGGAACCGCTTGCGGTTCTCCACCAGGATCGAGGTCTCGATCTTCACGAGATGGCCGGTCCAGCGGCGGAAATCCGATACGCGCACCATGGGCCGGTCGATGCCGGGCGAGGACACTTCCAGATGATACGCCTTGTCGAGCGGATCTTCCACATCCAGCACCGGCGAAATCGCCATGGAGACCTTTTCGCAGTCTTCGACCGTCATCGTGCCGTCGGTCCGTTCGCACATGATCTGCAGCGTCAGGCCGTTCTGGTTGAGGAGCCGCACGCGCACGAGCTGGTAGTCCATGCCCACGAGCACGGGCTCGATGATCTCGGCCAGGCGCTGGTCGATGCCGGTTTCGGTGATGAGCCGGGGCTCCTGCACGGTCTGTTCGCTCATGTCTGCTATCGGTCTTCCAGGTCTTCGGTCAGAAGGAAATCTCTCGGATGCCTGATCGCGGTAACAAAAAAGAGCGGGTCCGGTGCGGGCCCACTCTTCATCAAAACGATCAAGAATTTGAGCTCGATATAAACCTTCCGTTTGGAAATTGCAAGGTCGGCCTGAAATTCCGCTCAGCGCAGCGCCTTTTCGAGCGCCGGTTCCGGATAGCAGGTCGGCACCATCCCGTTTTTCGCCTGCCATTCGCCGATCGAGCGGCGGGTCTTGTAGCCGGCGAGGCCGTCCGCCTTGCCGACGTCGTAGCCCTGCCGCACCAGCGCATCCTGCATGGCCTTCACGTCGGAGCGCAGCATGCCGCCGACATTGCCGAAGGGCGCCTGGAAATTGCCGGCGCCGGACGCGATGCGGTCGGCGAGATTGCCGATGAAGAGGGCGTAGAGATCGGAATTGTTGTATTCCTTGATCACGTAGAAATTCGGGCTCACGATGAATTCCGGCCCGTGCCTTCCGGCCGGAACAAGCATCATGCCGGGCTTGCCGCGCTCTGAGGCCGGGAATGCCTTGCCCGAGATCCTCGAGATCCCGAGGTTCGTCCATTCGCCGACCGGCTTTGCCCGGTCCGGCCCTTCCTGCGCGCAGGAAACGCGCTGCGGAATCGTCACCTCGTAGCCCCAGCCTCGCCCCGGCTGCCAGCCCTTGGCGACGAGGAAACGGGCCATGGAGGCAAGGCTGTCCGGCACGGAGGTCCAGATGTTGCGATGGCCGTCCCCGTCGAAATCGACGGCATATTTCAGGAAGCTCGTCGGCATGAATTGCGGCTGGCCGAGCGCCCCGGCAGCGGAGCCGCGGAAGCTTGGAAGATCCGCATCGCCGCTCTCGATGATGTGCAGCGCCGCGATCAGCTCGCGGTGGAAGAGCTCCTTGCGGGTCGACATGAAGGCCTTGGTGGCGAGCACGTCGAGCGCCGGCTTCGGCAGCTTCGCCGCGCCATAGCCGGTCTCGCGGCCCCAGATGGCCAGCAGGATCGAGCCCGGCACGCCATAGGTCTTCTCGATGCGCTTCAGCGTCGACGCATGGACCGACGCCAGCGTGCGGCCCTTCAGCGCCAGCCCCGCCATGCGCTTTTCGGCGAAATAGGGAGCCGGCGATGAGAATTCGGCCTGTGTCTGCGGCACGTCCTTCGGCGGCGTGGTGCCGGGCGGCACAAGGTCCGTCAGCGTCCAGTCGAGCTTCACCGTCCGCATCGCCCTGTCGAAGACGCCGCGCGAGATGCCACCGGCCTTTGCCTCCGGCCAGAAGTCCTTCTCCACCCAAGCCCGGAACTGGCCTTCGACGGCCGCCTTGTCGACGGCTTTCGCCGGCGAGAGCACGGCGGCGGCAAGCAACAGGGCAAGGGTCAGGGTCTTCAGGCGCTTCATCTCTTCTTCCTCGGTTCGATCAGAACGCGGTGCGGGCGCGGAGTGCCGCCGAAAGCGTGCCTTCGTCGAGATAGTCGAGCTCGCCGCCAACAGGCACACCATGGGCAAGCCGCGTGATCTTGACCTCGAATCCGGACAGCTGGTCGGTGATGTAATGCGCGGTCGTCTGCCCTTCGACGGTCGCGTTGACGGCGATGATCACCTCGCGCACGTTTCCGTCGGCCACGCGGCTCACGAGGCCGCGGACGTTGAGATCGTCCGGCCCCACGCCATCGAGCGGCGAGAGCGTGCCGCCGAGCACGTGATAGGCGGCGTTGAGTGCGCCCGCCCGCTCCAGCGCCCAGAGATCGGAAACGTCTTCCACGACGATGATCACGCCATGGTCGCGGCGTTCGTCGGTGCAGACCGCGCAGGGGTCGGACGTATCGATATTGCCGCAGCAGGAGCAGATCCGCACCTTGTCATAGGCCTCGCCCATGGCC
>CAMFHT010000464.1 GCA_945952245.1 uncultured Rhizobium sp.
ATCGCGGCCCATGCAGCACCGTGAGAAATGTCCGGGCTTTTGGGGGCTACAACACCCGGATTGGAGCGAGGCGGATATGGGTGTAAGTTGCTGCGAGAGATTGTGCGGCCTAGCCGCCTGTCCGGCGGAAAGGTCGAATTCGAAGGAGAACCTTCGATGCGGCGCCGGGTTCTGGTAGCTTTCCTGATGCTCGCGGTTCTTTCCCATTCAGCCAAGGCGGCAGGCGACCCGGCTGCGGGTGAGAAGATTTTCCAGAGATGCCGTGCCTGCCACCAGATCGGGGAGACTGCCAGAAATGCAGTCGGACCGAAGCTGAATGGTCTTATCGGCCGGCCGGCGGGTTCGATCGAGGGTTACACCTACTCGCCGGCCAACAAGAACTCCGGCATCGTATGGGATGAGCCGACGTTCCGGGATTATATCAAGGCGCCGCAGGCCAAGATCCCAGGGACAAAGATGACATTCCCTGGCCTCAAAGCCGACAAGGAAGTCGACGACGTCGTCGCGTTCCTCAAGCAATTTGACGCTGACGGAAAGAAAAAGTAGCGGGATTGTCTCCCGATTTCGACCGTGCTTAAGCCGTTTTGCGACGCGGACGCGATTGACAACTCCCGTGAGCGGGACGACAACATTGAGATGACTTTGGCCGATGACATGGATGTCCCGCGGCCCGGTCTGAATTGATGCGCCGATAGCGGCGCATGGTCGTCCAGGCGAGCCAAGGGTTCGGCGATGACGAGCAGGAAGCAAGAGATTCGGCCTCCCGATCCGCTCGGCGGAGTTCGTGCCCGGCGCCTGCCTTGCTCTACCACCGAGCTTATCAGCCTGGTTCGTTGCAAGCGGAGAACCTGTTTGGCCCCGCGCCGCAACGTCGCTCTGATGTCGACGATGAGTTTGTTTGCCTAGCGCTGTGGCGCGCCAGCCTGCGTCGCAGCGTTGCCTTGCTCCTGTTCATCGCCGCCCTCGGCAAGGATGAAAAGGGATGGGTGTCGCAATCGTCCTGGCTCTGGTCGTGATCGGCTCGGTGGTCTTCCACTTCCTGAGTCCCTGGTGGTGGACGCCGATCGCCTCCAACTGGGGCTATATCGACGACACCATGATCATCACGTTCTGGATCACCGGCGCCGTCTTCACGGCGGTCGTACTGTTCATGGCCTATTGCGTCTTCCGCTTCCGCCATCGCGAGGGCCGCCGCGCCGCCTACGAACCGGAAAACAAGCGGCTCGAATGGTGGCTTGCGATCGGCACGGGAATCGGCGTCGCCGCCATGCTCGCACCCGGGCTCGTCGTCTGGCACCGGTTCGTCACGGTGCCGAAGGATGCGACCGTCGCCGAGATCGTCGGCCAGCAATGGCAATGGGCCTACCGGCTGCCGGGTGCGGACGGCCACATCGGCGCCACCGATATCGCCCTGGTCACGGCGGACAACCCGCTCGGCATCGATCCGAAAGACCCGCGCGGGCAGGACGACATCGTGATTCAGGGCGACCAGCTTCATCTGCAGCTCGGCAAGCCGGTCAAGCTGCTGCTGCGCTCGCTCGACGTGGTCCATGATTTCTACGTCCCGGAATTCCGGGCCAAGATGGACATGATCCCGGGCACCGTCACCTATTACTGGCTCACGCCGACGCGGGCGGGCACCTTCGAAGCGCTGTGCTCCGAGCTGTGCAGCACCGGCCACACCTTCATGCGCGGCGGCGTCGTGGTCGAGCCCGAGAGCCAATACCGCGACTGGCTGCAGCAGCAGAAAACCTTCGCCCAACTCCAGAGCCCGGCGAGGACGCAGGCGAAGAACCAGGAGTGAGACAGCGGACGAACTCCCGAACGGGGATTTCGTCCGAGATGGAGTGGGAGGCGAGCCGATGGTCGACGTGATGCACGGCGTTCCCGAACCGCGACCGGCGGCCGAGACCGAAGATGTCGAACTCTATCATCCGCATAGCTGGATCACGAAATACGTGTTCTCCCAGGATGCGAAGGTCATCGCCATCCAGTATTCGCTCACCGCCCTGGCGATCGGCCTGGTCGCGCTCGTGCTGTCCTGGCTGATGCGGCTGCAGCTCGGCTTCCCGGGCCTGGTCTCCTTCATCGACCCCGAACGCTATTACCAGCTCATCACCATGCACGGCATGATCATGGTGATCTACCTGCTGACAGCGCTCTTCCTCGGAGGCTTCGGCAACTACCTGATCCCGCTGATGCTCGGCGCCCGCGACATGGTGTTCCCCTATGTCAACATGCTGAGCTACTGGATCTATCTGCTCGCCGTGCTGGTCCTGGTCTCCGGCTTCTTGGTGCCGGGCGGGGCGGCCGGGGCCGGCTGGACGCTCTACCCGCCGCAAGCGATCCTCGCCAACACGCCGGGTCAGCAATGGGGCATCATCGTGCTCCTGGTCTCGCTGATCCTGTTCATCATCGGCTTCACCATGGGCGGGCTGAACTACGTCGTGACCGTGCTGCAAGGCCGCGCCCGGGGCATGACACTGATGCGCATGCCGTTGACGATCTGGGGCATCTTCACCGCGACCGTGATGGCGCTGCTCGCCTTTCCCGCGCTCTTCGTCGCCGCCGTGATGATGCTGCTCGACCGGCTGATCGGCACGAGCTTCTTCATGCCGGCCA
>CAMFHT010000465.1 GCA_945952245.1 uncultured Rhizobium sp.
GGGTAATCCAGTGCGGACCTGTCGATGATGTGCAGATGGCAATCCGTGAGCATGCGACCCTCCCTTGTCAGGGGCGGGTCCTCCTCCCGCCACCGATTGGCAGGAGTATACTCACAGAAGAATAATCTATTCAAATAAAAAAATCATTCGCCGTCCGTTCCGGCTCCTGCGACGATTTCCGAAATCTGCGCGGCGGCCTCGCGGATATGGTCGATCACGGTTTCGAAGGAGGGGGCATCGGCATTCAGCGGCGAGATGTAAGGGCAGGTCAGCGCTGCCAAAGCGTGGCCGTCGAGGGAGAGGATCGGTGTCGAGATGTTGCGCACCCCCGCCGTCTGCAGGCTGTCCATCGTCTCGAACCGGCGTTCCGCGATGGCGGCAAGGCGCTCTTCCAGATCGTCGGGGCGGACTGTATCGGTCTTCAGCCGCACCTGCTCCGATATCATCATCTCCCGCTGCGCTGCGTCGCGGAAGGCGAGCAGGATGTGGCCGGACCCGGTGTTGAACAGGCTGATGGTCGCGCCGACGCGAATGGAAATCCCCCAATAGGTCGGGCTGTCCTGCTGGGCGATGACCACGACCGAGCCGCGGTCGTAGATCGCGAGATGGCAGGATTGCTCCGCCTTGTTGGAGAATTCCCGCATGATCGGCGTCGCGAAGGAAACGAGACGCCTGACCGGGGCGTGGAAGTGGGCGAGGCCGAAGAGCTTCAGCGTGAGGAAGAACCGGTCGTCCTGCCGCTGCACGTAGCCCCGGCGCACCAGCCGGTCGAGCATGCGGTAGAATTCGTTCGGGCTCTTGCCGAGCGTCTTCGAAATTTCGGCCTGCGTCAGCCCGCCATCGGTGTGTGCCAGCAGTTCCAGGATGTCGAGGCCCTTGTCGAGCGCCGGCGCGCGATAGCGGTCGTTGTCGTCATCCTGGGTCACTCGAGGCATCCTGTATCTGTCATCTGTAATCTTCATATATGAACACATGCATCTTGCAAGCGGGTGGATTTCGCCGCTTGACGCTCCGTGAATAAGATGTTTACTTATGAATTATTGATCCATATTTGAGGTCAAGCGGGTGCGGGGAGCGCCCGGCACAAAGGGAGGAGAACAAGATGAGGAAATGGCTAGCTGGCGTTTCCGCCGGCGTGCTTGCATTGCTCGCCATGGGCGGCGCCAATGCGGCAGATCTTCCGGGCAAGTTCGAGGGGGTCACGATCGATGCGAAGCTGATCGGCGGCCAGCAATACGAACCGCTCTATGCCCGCATTGCCGAATGGGAAAAGCTGACCGGCGCCAAGGTCAACGTGCTCTCGAAGAAGAACCACTTCGAGCTCGACAAGGAAATCAAGTCGGACATGGCGGCCGGCAACATCACCTGGTGCGTGGGCTCGAACCACTCGTCCTTCGCCCCGCAATATCCCGAACTGTACACCGACCTCAACACGCTGCTGCCGGCCGAAGAGATCGGCCAGTTCGTGGAAGCCAACATCAAGGCGTCCACCATCGGCGGCAAGCTGATCATGCTGCCGCGTGCGCAGTTCGACGTGTCGGCGCTCTACTACCAGAAGAGCAACTACACCGACGACGCCAAGAAGAAGGCGTTCAAGGACAAGTACGGCTACGATCTCGCGCCGCCCACCACCTGGGCGCAGGTTTCCGATCAGGCGAAGTTCTTCGCCAGCCCGCCGAACATGTACGGCACGCAGTTCGCCGGCAAGGAAGAGGCGATCAACGGCCGCTTCTATGAAATGCTGATCGCCGAAGGCGGCGAATATCTCGACAAGGACGGCAAGCCGGCCTTCAATTCCGAGGCGGGCGTGCGCGCGCTGAACTGGTTCGTCGATCTCTACAAGGCGAAGGCGGTTCCGGCCGGCACCACCAACTATCTCTGGGACGATCTCGGCCAGGGCTTCGCCTCCGGCACCATCGCGCTCAACCTCGACTGGCCTGGCTGGGCAACCTTCTTCAACGACCCGAAGTCGTCCAAGGTCGCCGGCAATGTCGGCATCGTGGTGCAGCCCGCGGGCTCGTCCGGCAAGCACACCGGCTGGTCCGGCCATCACGGCTTCTCGGTTACCGAGAACTGCGCCCACAAGGACGCCGCCGCTTCGCTGGTCTGGTACCTGACCAATGACGACGGCCAGAAGATCGAGGCCGCCAACGGCTCGCTCCCGACCCGCACGGCCGTCTGGGAATGGGATATCCAGCAAGCCGAGAAGGACCCCTACAAGAAGGAAGTCCTGACCGCCTTCCAGGAAGCCGCGAAATACGCCTTCCCGGTTCCGCAGACGCCGCAGTGGATCGAGATCTCCAACGTCGTCTACCCGGAACTCCAGGCCGCCATCCTCGGTGACAAGACCACCCAGGAAGCGCTGGACGAGGCTGCCAAGAAGGCCACCCAGGTTCTGGAAGACGCCGGCGCGCTCTGACGTTTCCTCCCGCAAGACCCGCCGCCGCTGTGATGGGGGCGGCGGGTTTTTGGGTGGCTCGGGAGTATGCCGACCCCGTACCCCCCTCTGTCCTGCCGGACATCTCCCCCTCAAGGGGGGAGATCAGCAAGAGGCGCTAGCTCCGGACGGATCCCCGCCCTTGTGGGGAAGATGCCTGGCAAGGCAGAGGGGGGGTACTGC
>CAMFHT010000466.1 GCA_945952245.1 uncultured Rhizobium sp.
CGGCAGGGCAGAGGGGGGTACATCCCGCAGCCTCTGCGACTGGAAACGATTACATTGCCCCCAACTCCGCCCGTATACCCGCCGATTGCATGCCGATCGTCGGTGCTGCCACCCCTGACTTCGGCCGCTGGCCGTCGATGCGGATGGGGCAGGCGGTGGTGCGGATGGAGACGCCGTCGTCGCGGGTCACGGTCTGCACGAGGTCGAGCTGGCGGAAGGCGGCGGTGGACATGAGTTTCGGCCAGTCCAGCACCTCCGCCGTCCAGATGTCCGCGGGCTCGAGACGGGCGAGCCAGAAGGATGTCGGCTCGGCTTCCAGGCGCGCGGCGATCAGGTGCTTGATCTCGTCCCGTTTCGTGAAGGCCTCCGCACCGGAGTAATCGGCGAGCGATGGCAGGTCGAGGAGGGGGGAGAGCTTGGCGAGCGGCGTCATCGCCAGCGCCAGCCAGCCATCCGCCGTCTTGTAGACGCCGTAGGGCGCCGAGAGATAGGCGTGGGCGTTGCGGAAGGCACTCTTCTGCGGCAACCGGCCACCGTCGTTCAGATGGGTGGTCAGCACCTCGAACTGGAAGTCGATCATCGCCTCGATCAGGCTCGTTTCCACATGTGCGCCTTCGCCCGTCACGCCGCGGCGAACGAGGGCCGCGAGGATGCCCTGCACGATCAGGTTGCCGCAAAGCATGTCGGCGATCGCAAGTCCGAAGGGAACAGGCCCGTCGCCCGCCTCGCCGTTCAGCCACATCACGCCGGAGCGCGCCTGCGCGAGCAGGTCCTGGCCGGGAAGGAGCCGCCATTCGTTGTCGGGGCCATAGCCGGTGATCGAGGCATAGACGATGCGCGGGTTGATGCGGCGCGCTGCCTCGTAGTCGAGCCCGAGACGCTCGATCACGCCCGGGCGAAAATTCTGGATGACGACATCCGCCCTGGCGATCAGGGCGCGGATGGCCTTCAGGTCCGCCTCGTCCTTCATGTTGGCGGCAAAGCTTTCCTTGCCGCGGTTGATGGCGTGGAAGAGGGTGGAATCGCCGCCGATCTCCGTGTCCGAGAGATAGAGGCTGCGGCAGAGATCGCCGCCGTCCGGCCGCTCGATCTTGATCACGCGCGCGCCAAGATCCCCGAGCTTCAGCGCAGCCATGGGGCCGGAAAGGAACTGGCTCATGTCGAGCACGGTGATGCCGTCGAGCAGGCCAGGCTTGGTATCGGATGTCATGCGTCGTCTTTCGGCTTGCCGTCCCGGTAGCGGACGGTCTGGATGTGCTCGCAGTAGAGAACCAGCTCGCCTTCTCCCTTGAACACCTCGTAGGACGAGCGGATCAGGCCGAGCTCGTCATATTTCGGCTGTTTCGAGAGGTTGGTGCGGATGGTGTAGATCGTGTCGCCGATGAAGGTCGGCTTGATGAAGCGCAGCTTGTCATAGCCATAGGAAAAGGCGTTGACGCAGTTGGTGGCGACGAGGCCGAGGCCTGCGGAGAAGACGAAGGCGCCCGCCACCAGCCGCTTGCCGAACAGACCCTCGGTCTCGGCGAAGATCTGGTCGCTGACGTAAGGGTGCATGTCGAGCACCAGCGCATTGAACTGCTGGCTTTCGCCTTCCGAGATCGTGCGGCGGAGCGAGCGGATCCTGTGGCCGATCTCGAAATCCTCATAGAACCAGTTCTCGGCATTCCAGACGGGCAGGTCCGCATGGTCGGAAGGCATGGTCTTCGGATGGGTGGAGGAAATGCCGACGGTTGCGGTCATGACGCGGTCCTCAGATCGACCAGATGCGGGCGGCATTGCCGGAGAAGATCTTTTCGCGTTCGTCTGCGGAAAGATCCGCGAGCAGCGCATGCGTGGCGGCGACCCAGACGGAAAGCGTCCCGCCGAGCGTCACCACCGGCCAGTCGCTGCCCCAGACCATGCGGCCGGGCCCGAAGGCATCGAGCACCGTCGCCACATAGGGGCGGAGCGTCTCGACGGTCCAGCTTCCCGCATCCGCATAGGCGACGATGCCGGAGAGCTTGACCACGACGTTCGGGCGCTTCGCGATCTCGGCAATGCCCTTCGCCCAGCTTTCATGTGCATCGGAGGCAATCGCGGGCACGCCGCAATGATCGAGGATGAAGGTGACGTCAGGGTTCAGATCCGCCAGCGCCACCGCCTTGCCGATCTGATGCGGCAGGGTGCAAAGATCGAAGGTGAGGCGCGTGCCCGAGAGGCGGCGGATGTTCTCGCGGAACAGCGCGCCCTCGGAAAGTTCGTCGGGCACCACATGCAGCACTCGGCGAAGGCCCTTGACGAAGGGATTGGCGAGCGCCCGTTCCAGGAATTCGGCAAAGCCCGCCTCTTCCGGCCGGCAGGAGGAGATCGCGCCGCGGATCAGCGAGGGTTCGTGAAGCGCCGTCAGCCGCTTTGCGACGCCCTGGACATAGGCGGTCTCGAGGTCGATCTCGGCGGGCGCGACGTCCACCTCCATATGCAGCACCTTGATGATGCCGCAGCGGCGCGCTTCCCGCGTGTAGGTCTCGTAGAGAAAATCATGGTCGAGCGCGGGCACGCCCGAAAGCCAGGGGT
>CAMFHT010000467.1 GCA_945952245.1 uncultured Rhizobium sp.
AGATCAAGGAAAAGCAGCCGATCATCCCGCAGTGGAAGGAAGTCTTCCTGAACGCCGTTCCGCGTCCGTCCGCACCCACCAAGGGCAAGTACAACGAGGTCTCCTCGAAGTTCTGGTCCGCCGTGCACGACACGCTGTCCGGCAAGGGCACCGCTGCCGAAAACCTCGAAGTCCTGCAGGCAGACCTCGAAGAGCTGAAAGGCTCCGGCTGGTAAGCCTCCCTCCCAAGCCAGCGCCGGGCGGCGGCCTCTGCCGTCCGGTCCTTTCGCGATGCTGGCCCGGGAACCGCACCCGGACCACGCGGAACCCATCGGGAGATTTCCATGACCGAAATCGCTTCTGCCGCCGTGCCGAAGGGGCCGGCCGCCCGTGAGCTCAGCCTGCAGCAGCAGAGGGTGCGTGCCGCCTTCTGGTTCCTGGTGCCGATGCTGGTGGCCCTGGTCGTTGCCGCCGCCTGGCCGCTCCTCAGAACCATCTACTTCTCCATGACCAACACGACACTGAGCTCTCTCTACGAGGGGCAGTGGATCGGTTTCGACAACTACCTCTCCTGGCGCACGCTCTCCTCGGGGCGCACCATCTACCGGGGAACGCTGGTCGATCCGGCCTGGTGGAACGCGGTCTGGAACACGGTGCGCTTCGCGGCGATCTCGGTGACGCTCGAAACCGTGCTGGGCCTGCTCGTCGCGCTGGTGCTCAACGCCGAATTCCGCGGGCGCGGGCTGGTGCGCGCCGCAATCCTCATTCCCTGGGCGATCCCGACCATCGTGTCGGCCAAGATGTGGTCCTGGATGCTCAACGACCAGTTCGGCATCATCAACGACATGATGCTCCGCATCGGCGCGATCGAGCAGAAGATCGCCTGGACCGCAAGCGACGCGACCTCGATGTATGCGGTCCTCCTGGTCGACGTCTGGAAGACGACGCCCTTCATGGCGCTGCTTTGCCTCGCCGGCCTGCAGATGATCCCGCGCGACATCTACGAGGCCGCGCGCATCGACGGGGTGCATCCGCTCAAGGTCTTCTTCCGCATCACGCTGCCGCTCATCCGCCCGGCGCTGATGGTCGCGGTCATCTTCCGCTCGCTCGATGCACTGCGCATCTTCGACCTCGTCTACGTACTGACGCCGAATTCGCGGGCGACCAAGACCATGTCGGTGATCTCGCGCGAAAACCTCATCGATTTCGACAAGTTCGCCTATGGCTCGGCGCAATCGACGCTGCTCTTCGCCATCATCGCCGTCATCGTCGCCGCCTATATCTGGCTCGGCAAGGTGAACCTCACAGGGGAGAGCCGGTCATGACCGCCACCCAGACTCTCTACCGCATCGGCTTCTACTTCGCCGTGGTGCTGATCGTCTTCGTCGCGGTCTTTCCGTTCTATTACGCCATCCTGACGAGCTTCAAGACGGGCACGGCCATCTTCGAGGTCGATTACTGGCCGAAGACTTTCGACCTCACCAATTACGACAAGGTGCTGACGCAGGCGACCTTCCCGCGCAATCTCCTGAACTCGCTCTTCGTGGCGACGACGACGGTGGCGCTCTCGCTCTTCCTTGCGGTTACCGCCTCCTATGCGCTCGCCCGCGTGCGGTTCAGGGGCAGGGGGCTGCTGCTCATCACCATCCTTGCGGTCTCAATGTTCCCGCAGATCGCGGTGCTGGCAGGTCTCTTCGAGCTCATCCGCTTCCTCGGCCTCTTCAACACGCCATTCGCGCTGATCCTCTCCTACACGATCTTCACGCTGCCGTTCACGGTCTGGCTGCTCACCACCTTCATGCGCGACCTGCCGGTGGAGATCGAGGAGGCGGCGATCGTCGACGGGGCGACGCCCTGGGTGATCATCACCAAGGTCTTCCTGCCGCTGCTCTGGCCGGCGCTGGTGACGACGGGGCTTCTCGCCTTCATCGGCGCGTGGAACGAATATCTCTTCGCGCTGACCTTCACCTCGTCGGAGACGACGCGCACCGTGCCGGTCGCGCTCCCTCTCCTGACGGCGCCCTAGCACAAGGAAATACCCTGGGGTCCAATCATGGCCGCATCGGTCATCGTCACCGTGCCGCTCGTGGTGCTGGTGCTGATCTTCCAGAGAAAAATCGTGGCTGGCCTCACCGCCGGCGGGGTCAAGGGCTGAGGGGGCTCTCATGGCAAGGATAGAACTGAAGAACGTCCGCAAGGCCTATGGCGCCTTCGAGGTCATCAAGGGCATCGACCTCGAGATCAACACAGGCGAGTTCATGGTCTTCGTCGGCCCCTCGGGCTGCGGCAAGTCCACGCTGCTGCGCCTGATCTCGGGGCTCGAGGACATCACCTCCGGCGACATGCTGTTCGACGGCGAACGGGTGAACAACCTCGTGCCCTCGAAGCGCGGCATCGCCATGGTGTTCCAGTCCTATGCGCTCTACCCGCACATGAACGTGTATGACAACATGGCCTTCGGCATGAAGCTTGCGAAGGCGAGCGAGGACGACATCCGCAAGCGCGTCCTCGATGCGGCGAAGCCTTTGCAGATCGAGCATCTGCTCGACCGCCTGC
>CAMFHT010000468.1 GCA_945952245.1 uncultured Rhizobium sp.
GGGTTACCCTCTCCGCCAGATGATTTTTTATTGTACCGCGATAAAGATTTAGAGTGAGCGGTCGGCGACCCGCTGATCTCCCCCCTTGTGGGGGAGATGTCCGGCAGGACAGAGGGGGGTACGGGTGCAGCATACACCGCCCCCTTCCCCGGCGCCCCGTTTGTCGGGCCCTGCATCAGATAGGTGATCAGCGCGTCCCCCGTCTCCGGATATCCGGACACGTCATACCCCGCGTCCCGAAGCGCGTTCAGCACCTCGACGGTACCGGCCGGCGTATCGAGCCCCACGCCGTTGCCGAGGCGGCCGTCGCGGTTGGGGTAGTTGGCGAGCACGATGCCGACATGGCGATCGGACGCCGGAAGGCGTCGGAGCCGGGCCCAATTGGCGGCAAGTTTCGCGACATAGGCCATGCGGCCCGCATGTGGCTCGGAGGAGACGATGTTCGCTTCGACAAGCTCGTCATAGCGCTTCGCGGCCTTGAAGGAGACGGCCCGGGAGAGAATGCGGCCATCGACCTCCGGCAGCGAGACGTTCATGCCGAGATCGCGGGCGGACAGGCCCTGCGCGGAGCCTTCCCAGGCCTCTCTGGACGAGGCGGAGAAGATCGCCTGCAGCACGACCGACCCCTGAGATTCCAGCACCGTCGGCTTGCGGTTGGCGCCGGGGGCGGAGACGGCGAAGGCCGTGGCATTGATGACGACTTCCGGGCCCGCCTTCTTGAAGATCGAGGTGAGCGTGCCGATGCAATCGGCGTCCTTGAGGCTGTAGGCGAAGACCGGCAGCGGACGCAGACCCTCGGCCATCAGCGCCTCGATCATCGCCTCCACCGGCTTCGTCTCGCCGGACTGGACGAGCGCGCGGTAGAAGGAAATACCGACGGTGCCCTTCGCCTCCTGGCTCGGCCCCACCTTCTCCAGCCAGCGCGAGGGCTTGATCACCCCCTCGCCCGGCCACCAGATGCCCGCCTTGGCGAGCGGCACCGCCGGCTTCGGCTTTTCCGCGCCGGACAGCATGGCGGCGGCATAGGCGAGGAAAGAGCGGCAATTGTCGTCGCCGCCTTCGATCAGATAGGTCCAGAGCGCGTTCAGATCATCGACGCCGATGTTTGAATAGGGCACGAGCCCCGGATCGGGCTTGGAATCGCCCGGCAGCACCGCAATCTTCGCGCCATGCCGGTTGGCGGCGGAGTGCAGGGCCTCCAGCGCATACTGGAAATAGCTGGCGCCCCCGAGCGGGCGCACCACGATCAGCTTCGCATGCCGTGCCGTGCGCTCCACATAGGTATCCACGGACATGGGATGCTTGAGCGAGATGAGGCTCGCGACGCGCAGCGTATGGCCCGTCTCGACCTGCCGCTGGGCAGCGGCGATCGAGGCCAGTTCCGTATCTGCTGCCGACAGGAACAGGATGTCGCCCGGCGACTGGCCGAGGTCGATGGCCTCGTCGCCGTCCGAAATCGTTCCCTTCTGTGCCAGCAGCAGATGCATGGATCAAAGTGCCTTCAGGTCGGAGAGAATGGCCGCATCATCCATTTCGTCGTGCAGGCCGATGACGACGAGGCGCGTGGCGCGCTCTTCGCCGGGCGTCCAGGCACGGTCGAAATAGTGGTCGATGCGCGAGCCGACGGCCTGGATGACGAGGCGCATGGGCTTGCCGGGCACGTTTGCAAAGCCCTTGAGGCGCAGGATGTCGTGCTTTGCGATCACGGCCTTCAGCGCGTCGACATAGGAAGCCGGATCGGCGACCGGGCCGAGCTCCGCCACGAAGCTCTCGAATTCGTCGTGGTCGTGATCATGCTCCTCGCCGCTCTCGTGCTCCATCTCGTGGTGCGACTTGCGGTTCGCGATGTCGGCTTCGGTGCCGATGCCGAGGCCGAGGAGCACGGAGGCAGGAACAGCCCCGTTCTTCGCCTCGATCATGGCCGGCTTGCGGTTGATGCGGGAGGAGACTTCGGAGCGCACGGTGGCAAGGCCCTCGGCATCGATGAGATCGGTCTTGTTGAGCACGATCAGGTCGGCGCAGGTGAGCTGGTCCTCGAAGAGTTCCTCGAGCGGGCTTTCGTGATCGAGACCTTCGTCCTCGACGCGCATCGCGTCCACCTTGTCATGGTCGTCGGCAAAGCGGCCGGCGGCAACGGCGGCGCTGTCGACAACGGTCACGACGCCATCGACGGTCACCTGCGTGCGGATCTCCGGCCAGTTGAAGGCGGCGACCAGCGGCTGCGGCAGCGCGAGGCCCGAGGTTTCGATGACGATGTGGTCCGGGCGCTGGTCGCGCTCCAGGAGCTTCATCATGGTCGGCACGAAATCGTCGGCGACGGTGCAGCAGATGCAGCCATTGGTGAGCTCGATGATGTCATCCTCGGTGCAGTTTTCCGCACCGCAGCCCTTCAGCACGTCCCCATCGACACCGAGATCGCCGAACTCGTTGATGATCAGCGCGATCTTCTTGCCGCCGGTGTCGGTCAAGAGGTTGCGGATCATCGTGGTCTTGCCCGCACCGAGAAAACCGGTGATCACGGTTG
>CAMFHT010000469.1 GCA_945952245.1 uncultured Rhizobium sp.
GGGTCATGCTGACGAAGAACCAGTCCGGCAGCTGTCCCGGCAGCCACTGCCCTCCCCAGCCTGCCACCCAGACGCCGGTCGCGATCACCCATTTCAGCCCCCAGCCCATGACGAGGAGCGGCCAGGTATCGAGGCCGAGCGGCATCAGCAGGATCGCCAGCATCAGCATGGGCATGACGAGCAGCGATTGGATCGGCGTCACCAGCACGTTGGCAACGAGGCTGTAGCTGCCGAGCCGCTGGAAGTGCACGAGGGAGAAGAGCGCCGTCGCTGTTCCGCCGATCGCGGAGCTCGCGACCGCCGCCGCCGTGGATCGGCCGATCATCCGCGCAATCCGAGGCAACGGCAGCCCCTCATGCCCTTCGCTGGACCGGTGCCGCGCCCAGAATTCGTAGCCGGCCACCAGTCCAAGCGTGCCGGCATAGGACATCTGGAAGCTTGCGCCCATCAGCGCATCCGGGCTGGTCAGCAGGATCGCCCAGGCCGAAAGCGCGATGTTGCGCATGCTGATCGCCGGGCGGTCGAAGCGCACTGCCACGAGCATGACCACCATCATGATATAGGCGCGCTCGGCGGAAACCGCGAAGCCGGAAATGGTGTAGTAGGCGGTGACGGCGAGGATTGCGCCGAAGGCGGCGATCTTCTTCACCGGCAGGCTTTGGCCGAAACCGACCGAGAGCGAGAGCAGGCTGCGCAGGCCCACAAAGGAGAGCCCCGCCGCAAGCGCCATGTTCATGCCGGAGATCGCAATGATATGCGCAAGACCGGAAAGCCTGAGCGCCTCCATGGTCGTGCCGGAAATCGCCCGCTGCTCATTCGTGACCAGAGCTGCCGCGAAGGCTCCCTCGTCGCCGCCGATGACACTGCGGATGTGATCGCCGACCCGCGCGCGCCAGTCGTGGAACCGCGACAGCAGGCTTTGCCGTAGACTGAGGTCGTTCTTCGTCAGCACGTGCGGCGGACCGTAGAAAAAGCCAGTGCCGCCGATGCCGTTGAAATAGGACTGGAAAGCGAAGTCCGTGAGGCCCGGCAGTGCAGGGCCCGAGGGCGGCGTCAGCCGTACACGGCCCTCGACGTGAACGCCGATGGCGAGTGGTGTCCGTCCCTGCCCGAAGACGGCGACGACGGCCGGCACTCGCCGCAGGTGCGAATCGCTGGTCCCGGTCACGGCCAGCTCGTAGCGCCAGCGGTTCCCGTTTGCCGATTCGCGGGCAGTGATCGTCCCCGTTGCAGTCGTGGTCACCGGCTTGTCGATCAGCACGGTATCGGTCCGCATCGTCTCGAACGCGGCGAGCACCGCACCGGCGAGCAGGAAGATCAGACCGGCAACCAGTGCGGCCGCAACCGCATGGCGATAGCGGAGATAAAGGAAAAGCGCACCAAGAACGAGCCCAACGCCCAGCAGATAAATTGCCGAAGGTTGCAGCGGCGAGGAAAACCACAGCGCGGCACCGCTCCCGCAGGCCACCGGCGACAGCAGCATCAGCCGCCCGTGTTCCACCTCCTCGCTGATGGCAGCAAGAACCTGCCGCTGCCGTCTCTCGGGCACATGCAGTGCGCGTGGAAGCTTGAGGTAAACCCGGCCCGCCCGCCTCGGCTTGCCAATGTCCGGCAGGTTCGCGTTGACCGCCGGCGGCACGAAACCGCGCGGGTGAAACCGGTCACCCACACCCTCTTCCGCCACCTCTCCATAGGCCAGTTTCATGGAGACGAATAGCGTATATTAGTTTCGTCTTTTCAAGCGGAAAATTGCATTTCTGCCTCGCTTTCGCCATTAACGGGATTCGAAGCAATTCGACTTAAGATGCAGCAAATTCATCGGGCAAGGCTCTGAATCTTGTGGATTTTGCATCGCAAAAGGCGTTAGCTTGCGCTGCACAATGAAGATGCGGAGCAAATGGCCTTTTCATCCACCGATGTGAGCATGGCTCACCGGACGCATGAAGCGCCTCGGTGGACAGGCAATGGAAGAGGCCGTACCGGCATCTCATGGCAACCAATTGCCGTGTCATGCCTTTGTTGACGTGAACGGACTAAACCATATGGCGCCCCTGCGGCGCCCCGGTATTCGGAGGACCACCATGAGTGACACTAAAGCTTCCTTGGCACTGGACGGCAAGAGCGTGGAATTGCCGGTGAAGCAGGGCACGATCGGCCCTGACGTGATCGACATCGGCACGCTCTACAAGCATACCAACGCCTTCACCTACGATCCGGGTTTCACGTCCACCGCCTCCTGCGAATCCAAGATCACCTATATCGATGGCGACGAAGGCGTGCTGCTGCACCGGGGCTACCCGATCGAGCAGCTGGCCGAAAAGGGCGACTTCCTCGAAGTCTGCTATCTCCTGCTTTACGGCGAACTTCCGACCGACGCGCAGAAGAAGGATTTCGATACCCGCGTCACGCGCCACACCATGGTGCATGAGCAGATGTCGCGTTTCTTCACCGGTTTCCGCCGCGACGCCCACCCCATGGCCGTCATGGTCGGCACCGTGGGCGCGCTCTCGGCCTTCTAC
>CAMFHT010000470.1 GCA_945952245.1 uncultured Rhizobium sp.
GACATCGCCGCCGAGCAGATCGATATGGCCGTTCTCCTCTCCATCCCAGTACTGGATCGCATGTGCAGAAACCTTGATCAGCACGATCCCGGGAGTGTCGACACCATCAGGAAACCACCGGTCGAGATCCTTTACCCAATGTGCCTCGAACTCGGCCTTGTCTCGGATCAAGATTGCCTTGCCGTTGATGAGAATGAAGATGCCCGGCTTGCCGAGAAGACTAGGTGCCTCGGTAAAGGTCAGCGCGACCGCGTTGTCGCGTTCGATTTCAGACACTTTCTTCGTGTCTTCATAGGAGAAGAACCAGGAATCGCCATCATATTCAACGTCCCCGTTATTGCTCATCGGGCGGCTGCTCATGCTACCCGATCCGCCATTGGTGTTGAACATGCAGAAATCGATACCGGCCAGTTTTTCGGACAGCGCTTCCATCGTCATCTCGGACATGTGGATCTCCGTTGTAAGGGTGAATGAGGAGGAAACCGCCGCTTTGCCAGCGGCGGCCTGGTGACCGGAAGGATCAGGCGAGCTGCCGAACCTTGGGCTCGCGGTCGAAATAGCGTTTGGCCGCGGCCTTGACGAACGGACCATCGAGGCTGACGATGCCTTCGTCCGGCTCGACACCTGCCTTGTCGAGAAGCGGCTGCGCCTCCGCCGTGTGTCCGATCGCCTTGAGGTGTCCAAACGCATCCATTACCCACTGGACGGCCGCTGCTTCCTTCAGCAGCATGGACGTTCCCTTCTCCGAAAGCAGCACGGCCACGGCATCGAAGAGTTGTGACGGCGAGCCGGCCAACTGGCCATCGGCCTTCATCGCCGAGCCATCGGCGAGCGTGACCTTGCCGACCTTGGGTGCGACGACGAAAGGCGTGGCGCCAGCGCGTGCCACGGCCTCCTTGAGCCTGCCGAGAGCTGCCGCATCGGTTCCATCGGCGATCAGAATGCCCACCTTCCGGCCCTGGATCGTTTCCAGCATGTTCTTGTGGATGGACAGTGCCGGCGAGGGATCGAGATCAATCGGCGCACGGGCTGCGGGATTGGCCTCGGGCAGGTCCATTCCGAGACCATCGGCCACGCGCTGTGCCAGCGCCTGATCGACGTTCCCGAGATTGCCGAGGATCCGCTTCTGCACGTGTTCGAACTCCACCTTGGAGAGCTCGAAGACGAAGGCGGAGGCGATGTGCGCCTGCTCGGACGGGGTCTGCGACATCCAGAACAGCCGCGCCTGGCTGTAGTGGTCGGCGAAGAGTTCGGCGCGGATCCGCAGCTTGTCGCCCTGCTCATCGGGCCCGCTCGCCCTTTCGAAGCTGCGGAAGCCCGTTACGGGACACTCGCGCGGACCGCCCTCCTCGCCCATCATGGCAAGGCTGTTCGGCTCGTAGTTCGCCCGGCCCTTCGGCACCGCCATCTGCATCATGCCGTCCCGCTGGAAATTGTGCATGGGGCATTTCGGCGCGTTGATGGGCAACTGGTGGAAATTTGCGGTGCCGAGACGCGATTTCTGCGTGTCGAGGTAGGAGAACAGCCGGCCCTGCAGAAGCGGGTCGTTGGTGAAATCGATGCCCGGCACGATGTTGGCCGGGCAGAAGGCCACCTGCTCGGTCTCGGCGAAGAAGTTGTCGGGATTGCGGTCGAGCACCAGGCGACCGACGATCTTTACCGGCAGGATCTCTTCGGGAATGATCTTCGTGGCGTCGAGAACATCGTAGGGGAGCGTCGCTGCAAATGCTTCATCGAAGAGCTGAAGCCCGAGTTCCCATTCCGGGAAATCCCCGTTTGCGATCGCTTCCCAGAGGTCGCGGCGGTGAAAATCATTGTCCGCCGCCTGCAGCTTGAGCGCCTCGTCCCACACGGTCGATTGCACGCCGAGCTTGGGGCGCCAGTGAAACTTCACGAAAGTGGATTTGCCCTCGGCATTGACGAAACGGAAGGTGTGGATCCCGAAGCCCTGCATGGTGCGCAGGGAGCGTGGAATGGTGCGGTCCGACATCGCCCAGAGCAGCATATGGGTGGTCTCGGGCATCAGGGATGCAAAATCCCAGAAGGTGGTATGGGCGCTGCCGGCCTGCGGATAGGCGCGGTCGGCTTCCATTTTCACGGCGTGAACGAGATCCGGGAACTTGATCGCATCCTGGATGAAGAAGACCGGGATGTTGTTGCCGACGAGATCCCAGTTTCCCTCCTTCGTGTAGAACTTCACGGCAAAGCCGCGCACGTCGCGGGGCGTATCGACCGAACCCGCGCCGCCGGCGACCGTGGAAAAGCGCACGAAGACCGGCACCTTCTCTCCGGGTCGCTGGAAGAGATCGGCGCGGGTAATGTCGCTCAGCGATTCCGTCAGCTCGAAATAGCCGTGGGCGCCGGAGCCGCGGGCATGGACGATGCGCTCCGGGATCCGCTCGTGATCGAAATGAAAGATCTTTTCGCGCAGCACGAAGTCTTCGAGCAGCGTCGGGCCGCGTGCACCGGATTTCAGGCTGTTCTGGTTGTCGGAGACGGGTATGCCC